>JAUWFX010000045.1 GCA_030606765.1 Dehalococcoidia bacterium | reverse complement strand
AAACGTAACTACAGCGAGGTTGCCAGGCAGGGTAGCTCCTGCTGCGCTCCGGAGAGTCCGTGCTGTGGCAGCACGGTTTCGGCGCAGGACATAGGCCGGAAGATAGGCTACTCGGATGAAGAGCTTCGGGCAGTACCTGAGGGGGCGAATTTGGGTCTGGGATGTGGTAACCCGGTTGCCCTCGCCTCCATAAAAGAAGGGGAGATTGTCATTGACCTCGGCTCCGGCGCCGGCTTCGACTGCTTTCTGGCTGCCAGCAAGGTTGGCAGGCATGGCAGGGTTGTCGGCGTTGATATGACGCCTGAGATGGTAGCCAAAGCAAGGGAGAATGCCTCAAAAGGCGGCTACTCGAACGTGGAGTTCCGGCTCGGTGAGATTGAAAACCTGCCGGTGGAAGATAACCTGGCTGATCTTGTTATCTCAAATTGCGTCATCAATCTCTCGCCTGACAAGGAGAGGGTATTTGCTGAGGCATACCGGGCGCTTAAACCGAGCGGAAGACTGATGGTCTCAGATATTGTACTGCTGAAGCCACTTCCATCTACTATCCTGAACTCTATCGAGGCGTATGTTAGTTGTATCGGTGGGGCAGCCATGAAACCCGATTACATCAAAGCAATAAGGGCGGCTGGATTCCAGGATGTCATGGTCATTGGTGAGACGCTTGTCCCTGTCGAGTATGTGGCTAATGACCCTACGGCGCAGGCAGTTATCAAGGATTCATCAATATCTCACGAAACTTTGACAGCGATGGCAAGCTCAATCGTTAGCGTGAAGGTTTCTGCAGTCAAACCAAAGTAGGTAACAATAGCTTGTTTGGTTGCTTGGGTCACAAAAGAGGCTTTTGTGTGACACTTGCTTGCTCTGTTACCTCGTTGCACAACATAGCGTTTTGTTCACCGCTTAACAAAAGGGCGAAAAGTGTAGCCTCTGAGTTATGCGACCCAAAATCAGGACGAGAAAAAATCTCAAAAACGTTTGACAGCGGGGTGGGGGGGTGATATATAATAGACTCAGATTTTAGAAAAACTACACTATTACCGGTGTAATTGTAAGAGGGTAAAAGCGATTAAAAATTTAAGGTGAGGAGGAGAGATGGGCAAAAGAAAGAATGTTTTCATTTCCATATCACTGGTTCTCATTGGTTTGCTGCTTTTTAGTTCCGGGCCAGCTTTAGCCGGCGGAAATTCTAGCCAGGGAAAGCCGCCTCTGGAGAAGGCCAGACAGGTCCTGGAGGAAAAACTTGCGGGCTTGCCTGGATTTGCCGGAATCGCCCATTCGGAAGAAGCAGGTGAAATCATCGTCTTCCTAGAGAATGAACAGGCGAAAGGAAAAACTCCGGGCCGCTTTGAAGGCTTCCCTGTGCGGACGGAGATTACCGGGAGATTCCAGGCACTTCCCACCCAGGTAGCGGAACCCATAGCTCCCAGCCAAACAAACACAGTTAGCGATGATAGGCTAACCGAGGTCAGCCCTCTTATCGGTGGGATAAGCGTATCAGCCTACATTGAGGGGCAAGGCTGGGCCGGAACCCTAGGCATGGTAACCTATGACAACAAGATTCTCTCTAATGCTCACGTCATCGCCATGGACCTAGCAAACAATTTCCTCCCGGCAGGGACACCCATTATCCAGCCTGGAAGCTATGATGGAGGAACATCAGACAATCAGGTCGGGACACTAGAGCAGTATATACCTATTAAGTTTACGGGTAGAGCGCCAAACTACGCTGATGCTGCTATAGCCACCCTTGATGTTGAAGGGTCGAGTGGCTGGCAATTTGGTGAAACAAGTAATTACCAGGTTTCAGGGACGACTACGGTCACTGCCGAGGATATCGTAAGGAAATCTGGCCGGACGACTGGAGTAACCACAAGCGAGGTGTATGTCACCAATGCCTCCGTCTGGGTCTCGTACACCCTGACTAAACGGGCTTACTTCGTGGATCAGATTGCAGTATTTCAGCCCTTCATAGAATCGGGGGACTCTGGCTCCTTGGTGGATAAAGGTGGAAGCTTTGTTGGACTGGCTTTTGCCGCCTCCCCCAGCTACGCCATAGTTTGCAAGGCGAGTTACATTATTGATGGGCTCGGGATTTCAGCGGCCCCTCCGCCGGCGTTAGAGTCAATTGCGGTAACGCCAAAGACTGCATCGATAGCAGAGGGTAGTACCCAGCAGTTCACAGCTACCGGGACATACTCTGATGGGAGCACCGCAGACCTGACTGAATCAGTGACCTGGACAAGTAGTAATCCTGATGTTGCTATTATCACTGCTTCAGGGCTCGCCACCGGCGTATCTGAAGGCACTGTTACCATCACGGCAGCCTCAAACGGCGTCACTGATACAGCTACGCTTACAGTAGCTGAGGCTCCCACTCAACCAACTGTGGACGTTAACATCAGCATGGATACTGCCTACCGGACTGCTGGTCCGAACGTATTCGTTTGGGCAATAGCAACAGTGAGTGTCGGGATAGATGGTGCCACGGTTGAGGGTCACTGGGTGGAACCTGCTTACAGTACTGTTTCAGGAATTGCAGATGCGAGTGGAAGCGTATCCCTGCTGTCCAAGTCGGTAAAGAACCCGTCTTCTGGAACTACGTTTACCTTCGTGGTTGATAGGGTGACCAAGGGTGACATCATTTATGATCTCACCGGCACACTAACCGGTTCAATAGATTGGTAAAAATATTTAGAAAAATGGGGCTGGCATCTGCCAGCCCCGGTCATATGCTCAATACTGTAGCACACAGCAGATGTATTGAGGCTTGAGCGAATTCCAGGGACACCACAAACTACTCACTGATAATATCTAAGATAGCAGCAGCTTTTTCTATAAACCTCACGTCAGACTTAGTGCAGCGCGCAAATTGTCATTTATGGCTTCCATATCAGCTCTGGACATAATCCCAGATCTGCGACTGAGCATAGCTTGCTTTATTGTTCTCATGAACAACAGAGCGTTCTATCCTGCTTAGTGGATACAATTCTTCAGCAATTATAGAAGTAGCTTTCTGACCTCTCCTCTGGATCTTACCTTTGACTGTTAGCCAACTTTCGCGAAATAGGACTTGACCGCATTTCTCCTGGACATCGCTAAACACGGTCACATCTGCTATTCCCGTTCCATCTTCCATTATCACGTAGACTACCCGCTTTCCACTCCTCGTAGGCGGAGTCTCATAACGTATCACGGATCCCATTAGCTTGACCCTCCTGCCGGCAGGAATTGAGGGGAGGTCTTTCATTTTGGTGATTCCATTATCGGAGTCATAGAAATCGAGGGGATGTGCCGATAGGTTCAATGATAGCAGCTCTCTCTCAATAAACAACCTGGACTTTTTATCATCAATAGAGAAATCCATGGATGTATCTGCTTTGAGTGCAGCATCTTCAAAGAGTGACACTGTACCCCGGATTACTTTGTGTTTAAGTTCTGATAGCTTGGGAAGCTGTACTAGCAAGTTATTCTGATTACCCAGAGAATCAAAAGCACCTACTTTAACCAGGTTTTCCAGAATAGGTTGACTGACATCGGTTCTCAATGCAAAGTCTCTTAGAGAAGTGAATTTATGCTCTGCTCTTGCCGATAATATGGATTCCAATGCTTTTTCAGACATTCCCTTTAGTTGCTTGAGGCTAACTCGTATTGCCCCTTTCTCTACTGTATAGTGGTCTGAGGAATTGTTTATATCGGGTGGTAAGACTTCGACTCCAAACCTCTTTGCTTCAGCTACAAGGACATGAGACGGATAATAACCCATAGGCTGATTAGACAATACTGCTGCCAGGAATTCAGCAGGGTAATGACTCTTCAACCAGAGCGTTTGATAAGCGGTAATAGCGTAAGCGCAAGCATGTCCCTTGCAGAATCCATAGGCAGCAAAAGCAGCCAGTTGCTTAAATACCTTTTCAGCTATATTTTTACCGATACCATCCCCAACAGCTCGGGAAATAAAGGAGTCTCTCATTTTCTCCATTTCCTGTTCAGTCCGTTCATGAGTCATGGCCCGTCTGAAACCATCCGCTTCAGCGTAACTCATTCCGGCTAAATCATGAGCAACTTTGAGGACTTGCTCTTGATAGAGGATTACTCCCAAAGTCTCACCGAGAGCGTTTTTCAGCTTAGGATGGAGATACTTCACAGGTTCTTTGCCATGTCTTCTGGGCAGGTAATCTTTATCCATATTGGACTTGAGCGGACCGGGACGGACCAGGGATATGGACACGATGATATCTTCAAAGCTATCCGGCAGAAGTCTACCGGCCATTTCTCTTTGTGACGGTGATTCAAGCTGAAATGTCCCGATAGTCTTTCCGTCTCTGAGTATGCTAAAAGCCGCGGGATCGTTTCCTGGTATCTTCTCTATGTCAATGTCAATTCCACGACTCTGCTTGATGTTGCTCAGTGTATCCTCAATGACAGTCAGAGTAGGGAGTGATAACAAATCCAGTTTTACAATCCCCAACCTCTCGATGTCATCTTTGTCATACTGACTGATAATATCCCCTCCACCAGACCATTCAAGGGGGACTAAATCAGACAGCTTCCCACTACCGATCAGCAACCCTCCCAGGTGGACGGACATATGCTTGGGGAATCCGTCTATAGCAGTGCATAGCTTAAAGAAGTCAGCAAGTTCTTCTTTCTTGTAGACGGTGCTATGCTTTAGCTCAGGGAGCGTATCGGCATACTCCATAAGCCTGGAAGCAGATAACCAGTGGATACCTTGGCAAGCCTCTTCAATTATCGCCTTTGGTATCTGTAGAGCTTTGCCGATGTCACGGATAGCACCTCTTGCCATATAGGTATTTATCGTTCCCACGCAAGCAACATTCTCAGCACCATACTTCTGGTAGATGTAGTCTCTCACCTCATCCCTTCGTCTTCTGTCAACATCCAAATCGATGTCGGGAGGTTCATATCTTAAAGGATGCATGAAACGTTCAAAGAGCAGGTTATATTCAACAGGATTAACATTGCTGATATCGAGTGCGTAGACAACCAGGCTATCTACGGCACTCCCCCTTGCTTGACATCTTATATCTCTACTTTTCGCCCAGCGGACTATATCCCAGACCACCAGGAAGTAACTGCAAAATTCAAGTTTATTAATAGTATCAAGCTCGTGCTCAAGACGGTTCTTTATTGAATCGGATAGCAAACCGTATTTTCTTTCAGCTCCCGCAAAAGCTATCTTTCTAAGATAACCGTAATCAGACTCACCCTCTGGAATATGAAACTTAGGGAAGCGAGGCTTCCCCAGTTCCAACTCCAGATTACACCTTGAAGCAATCTCCTCGGTATTCTTTATAGCTTCAGGCAGGTCTCTGAAGAGCTTCATCATTTCCTGCTGCGATTTCAGATATTGCTCTACAGTGCGATAACCCTCCAATTGAGAAGCCGGCATGATCCGGTCGATAGCATTAAGCAGCTCTTTGATCCTGTATTCTTTGATTTCAGCGTAATGGACATTGTTGGTAGCTACTACCGGTAGATTATTTTCCTCGGCAAATGAAGCAAGCCGGTAACTGTCAGAAATCCCTTCTCTGGAAGGATAGCGGATGAGCTCTATGAAAAAGTCTTTACCAAAGACTTCTCTATAGAAGCACGCTGCTTCTTTAGCTTTATTACGCTTACCTTCAGCGATGAGGGCAGGTATTTCACCCTTACTGCAACCACTCAGAGCAATCAGTCCGCTGCTGTGATTCCGCAGCATCTCCCTGGTTGCTGCCGGTTTCCTATCTCGATTCGACAGGTGAGCTTGCGTTATTAATCGACAGAGGTTTGAGTATCCGTCAGCATTCTTACAAAGTAGCGTTAAATGATACCCGCCGTCCAGATCAACCTCAGCACCTATTATCGGTTTGATTCCTGCTGCTCTGGCTTTGCTATAGAAACGAATGGCACCGGTCAACCGATTATGGTCCGTTAGAGCTAAGACAGGCATTCTCAGGGAAACAGCTTTATCCAGTAGTTCATCTAGAGACGAAGCTCCGTCAAGAAAGCTATATTGAGAGTGGACGTGAAGATGAATGAAACCCATGCCCATCGCCTCAATCAAGGACTCTTAAGAGAAACCACTGTCCCCCAAGCTTATAAAGCTCATAGGTTCCAGTGCTTGAGTTCTGTGCATTCACACGGATGAAAAGGCGCATCGATTTACCATTCCACCATTCAGAAGGTTCTCTCCACCAACCAACAACATCAAGGATTCTATAGAGACGCTTCCTCCAAATGAAGGCAGTTATTATTGAATCGTTGTTCTGATGGACTTTGACCGGTTCATCAATAAGCCTGGACATGGTATCGACTCCAAAACGGGAAAGGGAATAGAATTGTAACAGAACATCTGTGCTATTGTCAAGAGGTTGTACTCGTTCAATACCTCAGTGACACATTTTTATCACTGAGAGGAGTCTTTTCCCTTCGTCGTTGCGAGGAGCATAGCGACGAAGCAATCTCGGTGGACTTGGCGGGGAATGAGATTGCCACGCCCCGACAAGTCGAGGCTCGCAATGACACGCAATGTTATTATCCAATGTTGCAAACATATTATAAAGTGTCACTAATCTATCTGAACTAGAGCAGAGGTTTTTTAGAATTTCAGGTATATCTTAAAAATTAATTCGCTCGGATATATGCTGGTATAATGATGCTCTATAAGTATAAAAGATGACCGATCAAGCGAAGATATACATAGGGACATCAGGATGGTCCTACCCCAAAGGTGAAGGCACGTGGACTGGATACTTCTACCCTACGGGCAAGATAAATGAGCTTGAATACTACAGCCAATTCTTCAACACAGTAGAGATAAATAGCTCATTCTATAGACCACCGAATCCTGGCTACGTTTACAACTGGGTCCGGAGAGTTCCCAGTGACTTCCTCTTCACAGTTAAGCTCTGGCAGAAATTCACGCACCCGAAGATGTATAAGGAAGCTACGGGAGAGGAAGCGGTAATATCTTTGCAGGATGTCGATATATTTAAGCGGAGTATAGAGCCCTTATTGAAAAGCGATAAACTAGGTGCTTTGTTAGCACAGTTCCCGCCCAGCTTCAGGAACGATAGCTTTGGGCAGCGAGTCATAAATGCGGTGAGCAGGTTGTTTGGACCGTACAGGTTAGCTGTGGAGCTAAGGCATAGAAGTTGGAGTGACGACCCTAATATCGCAAAGCTGCTCAAGGAACATAATGTTGCCTGGGTTCAAATTGATGAGCCGAAGTTTAAATCCTCAATCGCTCAGGAGCTTCCTATAACCTCTGATATGGCCTACTTCCGCTTTCACGGTAGAAATGCGGAAACGTGGTGGACGGGAGATAGCGAAACCCGCTATAAATACCTATATTCAGCTGAAGAAATAGAAGAATTGGCAGATAGGGTAAAGACAACAGCAGGTCAAACTAAATTGCTCTTTATTCTATTTAATAACCATTGGCAAGGGTATTCTCCTCGCAATGCTATTGATATGATAAGGTGTCTGCAATTGCCGTTTAGAGAGCTTCCTATGCAAGTTCGAATGGAAGAAGACGAAGCATCCGAAGCAGTAGAATAAGGTCATGTTGACTGAATTCCAGGGACACCATACCGATCAGGCCTACTCCGGAAAGAGCTTAATCCTCGAAAAAGGATTGCACTTTTCTGACGATTGTGTGATCCCGGTGCCCTTGTTCAGACAGGTTGATTAAGCATTAAAAGAAATACAAACAAGTTCCAGTAAACAATGGTTGTGTAAAGTCCCAGAGCTACCACAGCTACCTTATATACGAGTCTAGGCTTGCCATTATACTTAATCCATAGAAACAGCGTGGCCAAAAATGCACCTGATATCTTTATAGCTAGAAACGACTCACCGCCCACCAAAGACATCAGCAAAGGATTGCTTTCTGATCCGTATCCACCTGTCACCAGAAACTGACTTAACAGGCCGTCTGCAACTATAATGCCAAATAGGACGTAGAGAGTATACCTAACGGTCCTGTTTTCAATATGAAGAAACCTGGGAACTTTCAATGCCTTCATGTGCAGAAGTTATCACCCCCCTTCAAAACAAAAAACCGACCATTTTCAGGTCGGTTTCACTATTGGCTCCCCACCACCAAAGTGACCATATACAGGCAGCGGTTCAATGCCTCCTATGTCATCGGAACAATATTATGTTTTTAAAGGCTCATTAGTACTAGCCGCTGAGAGGGCCGAAAATCCTTGGCGAGCATTTCATTGTATATCTCTGCATCTATGGCAGTCAAGATGCATTATCTTGACTTTTCTTACCAAATTCCACCTGTAATGTATGGAAATTCATTGATATATGCGATCATTAAGTATCACTTTGATAGAAATCTATCCAACAAGATAGCGTAGTGTTCAGCGGTAGGAAGCGCGTGTAGAGCGATATGACCATCGTCTGTCCACTCATCGGACTCGCTAGCTACCACAAGGCATGGTTGCTGGCGTGAGGAGTTAGAGAGGGAGGCATATTATCTTTCCGTTAGCCAGTTTAGGACTTTCCTCATTACCTCGGTGCGGTTATCTGCGATGTCATGCGGCAGCGAGCACAGCCCTTCCTTTTCCTCACACTGAATATCTGGTCAGGCCGGCATCTTTGATGGACTGCTGGACCGTCTGCTTGAGAATGTTCCCGGCACGGTGCATGAGAGTGTCTTCAAATTCCCGGTCCATCACCATAGTTGCCATACAGGGGAACTGGTGATGCAGAAGCCCTGCCTGCTCCGTGGCCTCTCTGAACCAGACTCCGACGAGATGGTCGGCTACGAACCGCGTGCTCCCGCAAGGAGCCTCTCTTTTGACAGTGACCTTAGCTACTCTGTGTCTGTCATCTTTGTAGAACTCTATGTCCACGTCGGGTTTGCCGAAATGCCTGGCAAATTCCTGGATGTAGGGGTTCTGGCTGTCCTTTTCTGTCAAGGTACAGAAGGGCACGGGATGGACCATATCGATTCCCATGGATTCCAACTTTTTCTGGATTTGCCTGGCGAGGCCGAAGGGCAGCCACGCCCTGTTATCTGCAGGGGCAACCACTGCCTTGGCTCCACTCCTTTTGACCATGTCGGGAATCATCTGAGCTGCCCCGGGATGCTCGCCGAGGGATATGAGCAGGTCGGCCGCCGGCAACTCGCGGGGCAAGAATTCATCAGCTTCATCGATTATGGCTGGTAAGCCGGTAGGAAAGAGGAAACGATTCACCTTCCAGTCCGCTGGACAATGGCGCTGGATATTTTCCGCTATTCTCTCGCCATAATATCCCTGTATAGCTATCAGAATACGCATTCCTTTTCCGACCTCATCTTTTCCCATCTCACCTGCTGAAGAAGGGCTGTGATGACGGTGGGTCTCCTCTTTCCTGGGAATCTCCCGAGATTTCATAGCTTTACCTCCTGCTCAGCGTTGAGCATCTTTATTTTAACCGAGTCTGTTGGCGTTGGCATTATTTACTGCTTATTTGAGTAGTGTCTCGCATCGCCTGAACCGGCTGGGGATTTCAGTTTTACCCGGGATTTCCTATTTCAATTTGCGATAAGGTATTCTGACCTCCTATCGCTTTTGCCACTAATACTGTGTCCCTGGCATAAGCGCTGCGATCACCATTGTCCACTCATCGGACTCGCTAGTTACCACAAGGCATGGTTCCTGGCGGGAGGAGTTAGAGAGGGAGGCATATTATCTTTCCGTTAGCCAGTTTAAGACTTTATTCATTACCTCGGTGCGGTTGTCTCTGGTTACCAGGAGCGTTTCGACTTCAGGATGGCGTTTGATTTCGTCGGCAAAGGGATGGGGGTTGAGCATTATAGTGCCCAAAACTTTCTTGTCACTGTTTATGGCCTGCGTCACGGCTTCCTTGAACTGGGGCGACAGAAGCTCCATCTTGCCAATCTCATCAATGACTATGAGGTCGCTTTCCTTCAGCGCTTGACGCAGAACAGAAACTCCAACCCTGTTCAGGCTGTCCGTGTCCACCCGGTATTTGCTTACCTGGTAGGGGCTGGAGATGCCGACATGGGCTAATATTGCCTCCTGCCCATCAAGGGTAACAATCCTGAACCCCTGCCTTATTCCCCCGGTCCGTATCTCCTCAGTATAGAAGCCACCGCCCTTGACTTTTGTCTGGGCCAGGGCTTCTTTGATAAGAGCAGTTTTACCTGTGCCCGGCTTGCCGGTCAACAGGAGGGCTCTTTTCATTGTTCCTTGGCTGGAGCCTGGGCCTTTCTCTTTTCCTTGAGCTGCTTTCGGTGCTGGCGATGCTTCAAGGCAGCCACTTTCTTCTTCTTGTTCATCTCTCCCGCGCTAAATCCGAGTCGTTGGAGTTATTCTACCATATTGATGGTGTTCAAAAAATGTAGCGAAGGGCTCGCAATGACAAAAAGAGGGGGCGGGGACAAGCCCCGCCCTCTGCAAATCAATGTAGAAGAGTTGACCCTTTTTTAGTCTTCCCGCTCCAGTATGGTGGCAGCGCCCTGACCGCCACCAACGCAGGCGGTGGCCAGACCGTATTTCCCTCCTTTGGCATTGAGTATTCTGGCGAGGGTGCCAACCAGCCTGGAGCCGGTGGCTCCCAACGGGTGTCCGATGGCAGTAGCGCCACCCTTGACGTTGACTTTTTCGGGGTCGATACCCAGTTCTCTCATGGCATAGAGTGCCACGATGACGAAGGCCTCGTTGATCTCCCAGAAGTCGATGTCCTTCGCTTCGAGGCCGACATGTTCCAGAGCCATGCGGCTGGATGGGACCGGGCCTTTCCCCATCACTGTCGGGTCAACGCCAGCCCACCCCATGGATATGATCTTGGCCAGGGGCTTGAGATTGCACTTCTGTGCCTTTTTCTTCGACATCAGCATTACGGCAGTGGCCCCGGCGTTGAGCGGGGAGGAATTGCCTGGCGTTATCTGACCATCCGGCTTGAAGGATGGCTTCAACTGGGCGAGAGCCTCCATCGACGTATCGCCCCTGACGCTTAGGTCATACTCAAAGACTTTCTTCGTCCCGTCCGCCTGCACCGCCTCAATCGGCAGTATCTCCTCCTTGAAATACCCTTCTTCGACGGCCTTGGCCGCCATCTGATGGCTTTTCATAGCCCATTTGTCCATGTCCTCCCGGGTAAAGGTGGTCTGTGAGAGCAGCTTCTCCGCAGTCAGGCCCATGTTCATGGTGGTCATTATGTCCACTTCTTTGAACTCTTCGGTG
>JAUWFX010000102.1 GCA_030606765.1 Dehalococcoidia bacterium | reverse complement strand
GAGGGAATTGTCTGCAAGCGGTATTTTTTCCGCGTTTGCTTTTATTGCCTTAAAATCTCCAACTTCGTGTTTAGCCAGAAAGTCTTTCAAATGTTTTAGCATTTCTTCATTTGCGTCGATGCAGTAGAGAAGTAATTTTTTGCCGAGCTGGCGGAACAACTTTAGGTCATATCTTCCGACACCACAGCCAACATCTGCTGCCACTATTTTTAATTTTGTCTGTAATTTCTTTTGAATAAATAAAATCGGTTCTAAATCAGTTGTTCTCAGGTCTCTATATCTATGTGCAATTCTTGAAAAATGATGGTGTATTTTCCCCATGATGCCAATAACTATTTAAAGAGTTTATATAAAAGTTTTATTTAATCCGCCCGTAGCAATTACGCCTAACAGCGGTATGTACGAACTGCAAGCTTCCCTAATCCGATTTACCCGCTGCTATGCGAAGGCCTGAGTCCATACAATTTCAGGTCATTATGAAATCTTATTCATAATATTCTTGAACCGTGCATTGCTGATTGGAGCTTCGGCAACAACTTTTCCGTTATACACTATACAAAAGGTCCCAAACGGGCATGGACTGTTTTGGGCTTCCTGGCAATCTCTTAGCTCGATTATATTTGGTTTTATGTCGTATACTTTCTCCGCGGTCTCACTTATTTCCCTAACATTTTTTACTGAGTAAGGACATTGATCTGCCCTAATTATCGTTAGGCCTCTGCCATATTGACTTAGTCTTTTTTCCCAGTCTCCTTTGAATTTCAGGGGTGGTGCCTTTTTATTCAATTTTTTCACAAGTAACTCGAAATCAGGAGAGGCTTTATCCACAACCTCAAAACCGTTTTTAACGAATACTTCCTTTCCCGCCATAAACGAACCTTTACGAGTTACAACAGCAACCCCATGCATATTTCCCTTTTCAGCATCCCTTAAGCATTCTTCCACTAAAAGCGTTCCATAACCTTTTCTCTTATAAGCACGTTTAAAACCAACAAAGATACAGTGAATGAACATATATCCACTTGCCTCAACTGGTCTCCAGCAGTATTCACCTGGAATGTATTCAATCATACCCTGAGTCCCATCCTCATCTGAGTACAATGTCTTGACTTTCATACCTTCTGGGAAACGGTCTTTTAGCCACTCAATCTTTTCTGGGTATCCCTCTCTCTTAATGTTTTTGTACCCGCAAACCCCGTATTCGAGAATATTGTCTGCATTTGTATCAATTATCTCTACTCTTTCCATTATTCATACCTCTATCTGCAGCCTAAAACTTCTGGCCCTGTTTAAGTAGTTCAGGCTTTCGCATAACGGTTTGAGTTTATCTGAAGTTGCCGAAGGCAATTTGAGGAAATTAAAAATTTTCCTTTTATCCGCTGTTAGGCTAAGGCGAGACATCACTCCCGCCATGGTTTATTCGCTTCAGTTGAAACTTTCGGATAAAGCTCATCAATAGCCTCTATTATCGGTTTTAGCTCATATTTATCTCCTCTAAAAGTAAGTATCCCACTTGTAGGATCAAAATTACGAAGGCAATCTTCTTGGTCTATTATTCCAACCATCTTACTAACGAGACCTATATTTGAATCAATGAAATTGTGTCTTTTAGAAGATGTTGCCCACTCCTCTAATCTCTCATCAAAATGTTCAAAATGATTTCTGAAGTTCCTTGGTTGTATAGGGGAATTACCTTTAATACCTAGGCTGCTTCTTAACTCTTTACCTCTGTTTTCATATTTTTGATTTATTGGCCAAAAAATTTTGGACATGTTACCTACAGCTACTAAAAAATTCTGTATCGCATACCATACTATGTCTAAATCACTATTTAGTAATCCTGCTTCTATTTGCTCTCTAGCAATAATTGCGAATTTACATTGTCTCTCAATTTCCCTTTGAAATATTCTTAAAACCCTTTTCTCCATTTTAATTCCTCCCTAATTCTTCAATGTCGCCCAACAGCGATATGTACAAACTCAACGTTAGCCTAATCTGATTCACCTGCCGCTACGATAGTGTTCCTACCACACCCCCGCCAAGGGAGGGAGAATTATAAAGAGTTTTTGTAATCGCCGGGTTCAGATTAACGCTTTAGTTTCTCTATTACAGCGTCGGCTACCTGGCTGGTGCCTACCGCTGTGGCGGGGTCAAGCTTCAAATCATAGGTGACATCCTTGCCTTCGGCTATGACCTCAGCTATAGCGCTTTCCAATTTATCGGCGCTATCGTTTTCTCCGAGATAACGCAGCATCATCACCCCGGAGAGCATCGTAGCCATAGGATTGGCCTTATTTTGCCCGGCGTATTTGGGGGCACTTCCGTGGGTAGGTTCAAAGATAGCTACCTCATCCCCGATGTTGGCTCCAGGCGCTACGCCCATGCTGCCGACCAGCCCAGCACAGAGGTCCGAAATTATGTCGCCGTACAAATTGGGCAGCACGAGGACGTCAAACATCTGAGGTTTCCTGACCAGTTCCATGCAGGTTGCATCCACCAGAATGTCACCAAATTCTATGTCGTTATACTCTTTGGCAACTTCGCGAGCAGTATCCAGGAAAAGTCCGTCGGAGAATTTGAGTATGTTAGCCTTGTGAACCGCGGTCACCTTTTTTCTGTCGTTCTGCCGGGCATATTCAAAGGCAAATTTGACAATTCGCCGGCTGGCTGTTTGAGATATAACCTTCAAGCTTACAGCGGAATCTTTTCTTATCTCTTTCCCAGTAGCACCAAAGACGAACTCCAGCAACTGCTTGGTTCCTGAATCACCTTTGGCAAACTCGATACCGGCATAGAGGTCTTCGGTATTCTCCCTGACAACCACTATATCCACGTCTTTGAACGGCGTGTTTATACCGGGGTAAACCTTATAGGGACGGAGACAGGCATAAAGGTCTAACGTCTGCCTCAAGGCGACGTTGACGCTCCTGAAGCCAGTGCCTATGGGTGTGGTTACCGGTCCCTTGAGGGCGACCTTGTTTTTCCTTATGGACTGGAGGGCCTGATCAGGAAGAGGTGTGCCAAACTTATCCTGAGCCTGGCTGCCTACGATAACAATGTCCCACTGGAACTTGACCCCCGTAGCTTCCAGCACCCGCCGTGTCGCCTCAGCCACTTCAGGCCCTATGCCATCACCGGGGATAAAAGTTACTCTATGCTGCATCTCTTATATCGTAACACAACTCTAAAAAGAGATTCTTCGCTATGCTCAGAATGACAATCAGGATGGTTATGCCTTATAGCTTGAAGTCTTTATGCTTTTGTATATAAGGGATAAGCCCTCCCTCTTTAAGGATGGCGAACATTATCGGTGGCATCTTGCTACAGCTTAATGTAATACCAGAAGTCAAATTAGCAACCATACCACCTGCCAAATTTATCTCCAGCTTATCGCCGTCGCCGATTTTATCGGTATCGCAAAGCAGGACAGGCAAACCCTGGTTTATGGCGTTCCGAAAAAAGATGCGTGCTCCCGATTTGGCTAAAATAGCGCCTACCCCCGACATTTTGATTACTACCGGAGCATGTTCCCGACTGGAACCCAAACCAAAATTTTTTCCCGCAACGAGAAAATCACCCGGCTTTACCATTGAGGCGAATTCAGGCATAGTATCCTCCAGGACATGCTTGGCGAGTTCAGGCAAGTCGCTCCTCAGATGGGCAAACCTGCCGGGAATAATATCATCAGTGGAGATATTATCGCCCAGTTTAATGGCTTTACCCTTGAGCACTAAATCAGTCATTACATAATGTCCCTGGGGTCAGTAATCTCGCCCCTTATGGCTGAGGCGGCGGCAGTTGCCGGGCTAGCCAGGTATATCATAGCCTCGGGGTTGCCCATTCTTCCCTTGAAATTACGATTGGCGGTGGAAAGACAAACCTCGCCATCTCCCAGTACTCCCTGGTGGAGACCGAGGCAGGCAGCACAACCCGGCGGTAGAATAGCTGCTCCAGCTTCAATCAGGCTCCGGATATAGCCTTTTTCTATGGCTCGAATGAGCACCTGCCTCGAGGCTGGCGCTATGAGCAATCTAGTACCGGGATGCCTCTTCTTGCCCTTAAGAATCCCGGCAGCCATAGATAAATCTTCCAGACGTCCGTTAGTACAGGTGCCAATAAATGCCTGCTGGATTTTGACCCCTTTTACTTGAGCCACGGGGCGGACGTTATCCACAGCGTGGGGAAGCGAGAGCATCGGCTCAAGCTGGTCAAGATTCACAGGTATGACCCGTTCGTAATTTGCCTCAGCATCGGGATATAGCTGCTTGTAATTGCCGCCCCGTCCATATTCCGTGAGGAAGTCCCGGGTGATTTTATCAGCGGGAAACAGGCCAACCTTGGCCCCGGCTTCCACAGCCATATTGGCGATAGTGAGACGCTGCGACATAGTCATCTTAGCTAAGGCCTTGCCACCAAATTCCAAAGCCTTGTAATTAGCACCATCAACGCCAATCTGGCCAATGAGATACAGAATTAAGTCCTTGGCATAAACTCCCCGAGGGAAGACGCCATTGAGCTCGATGAGAAAACTTTCCGGCACCCGAAACCAGGTTTTACCCAGAGCTATGGCTACGGCAACATCGCTGGAACCCATGCCAGTGGCAAAAGCTCCTAAAGCTCCAGCGGTAACAGTATGAGAATCCGCGCCGAGGATAACGTCTCCCGGGTTAGCAAATCGCTCCGCTACCAACTGGTGGCATATACCTTCGCCTACTTCGTAGATGCGACAGCCTGTTTCCTCAGCGAAGCGGCGCAGAAGGATATGGTCATTAGAAAGCTGCCGAGCGGGACTAGGAGCAGCATGGTCCAGAAATATTATTGTTTGTTGCGGCTTGGCCAGAGCTTCAAAACCGCTTTCCTTAAACTGCCTTATGGCCAGGGGTCCAGTAGTATCCTGGACAAAAGCCAAGTCCACATCAGCAATCACGACGTCCCCAGCTTCGGCCTCGCCATGCGATTTAAGGCTTAGAATCTTCTCAGCTAATGTCTTGCCCATTTAAGATTACGCGATTATGGGTATTATATTTTTACTGCTTATTGCCTTACTATTTTAATCGCCTCCTCTGCTATAATCAATAACATGTCTGATTACAAACCAAGCAAGCTTGGTTCCACCCGATGCGGCAGCAGCGTCTTTTACTGGGGCCAGCGAACTTATGTCATGGGCGTGATCAATGTTTCCCCGGATTCCTTCTCCGGCGATGGACTGGCAGATGCTGAAGAAGCCGTAGCCAGGGCAGAACGATTAGCCTCCGAAGGAGCAGATATAATTGACATCGGCGGTGAATCCACACATCCTGGCTCAACTCCGCTTTCAACCGATGAAGAATTGCGGCGGGTGATTCCTGTTGTGGAAAAGCTGGCCCACAAGATATTGATGCCCCTGAGTGTGGATACCTATAAACTCGAGGTAGCCCGTCAGGCTTTAAATGCCGGAGCTAACATGATAAACGACATCTGGGGACTGAAGAAGGAGCCCGGGCTGGCCGAGTTAGCGGCCCAAAAAGGTGTGCCAATTGTTTTAATGAGCAATCAGCGTGGCTCTTCGTGCCACGACATCGTCTCCGCGGTTATTTCCGATTTGAAAAGAGCCATAGAGCAAGCGTTAGACGCAGGAGTGCCCCGGGAGAATATCATCATCGACCCAGGCATAGGTTTTGGTAAGACACAGGAGCAAAATCTGGAAGTTTTGCAACGCCTGGAAGAACTTAAGGCGCTGAACAGGCCTATCCTTCTGGGTAGCTCACGCAAGTCTTTTATAGGCTGGGTGCTCGATTTAACTCCTGAACAAAGGTTGAATGAAGTGGCATTCGTTCCACCCGGCGACCAGCGGCTGGAAGGAACGTCAGCCACCATAGCCATCGGCATCGTCAAGGGCGCTGATATTGTTCGGGTACACGATGTCAAGGAGATGGCACGCGTTTGCAAGATGAGCGATGCTCTTGTGAGAGGCGTGTAAGCTAATTGGCCATTGTTTATCTTTGTCTGGGCTCAAACTTGGGAAAGCGGGAGGAAAACCTCTGCCAGGCTTTAACATTGCTTTCTCTAAAAGTAAATCTTGACGAGGTCTCATCCATTTATGAAACTGAGCCAGTAGGCTACAAGGAGCAGCCATTGTTCCTCAACCTGGTCTGCCGAATTACCACCAATTTGCCTCCTGAGGAGCTTCTACACCTCGCTAAAGAAATTGAAACCAGAATGGGCAGGGTTCCCAGCGGGCAAATAAATTCACCTCGCCCTATAGATATAGATATCCTCTTCTACGACAACGAGATTATGGAAACCCATAACCTAACTATCCCGCACCCCCGCTTAAAAGACCGTGCTTTCGTTCTTATACCATTAGCTGAAATCGCCCCGGACTTGGTTCATCGCAAGCTGGGCAAGAGCATTGCCCAACTAGCTAACGATGTGAAAGGACAAAAGGGGGTGCGAAAATGGTATTATATGAAATGACATAAATACCCACGGATGGCAAAGAATACCAAAAACAGGAGGCTACCAATGGGAACTAAGGGAAGAAAAAATGTTAAAAAGCCCAAGCAGGACAAAGAAAAGAAGAAATAGGAAGGGATAAGGTAAATATCAATTCCTAAACTCCAAACAATATCAAACGCCCAAAATCCAAAGGAACTAAACGGATTAGAACTTGAATTTTAGATATTATTTAGGATGCGATATACACAGGAGGCATTAATGTATCAACTATTTGTGGAAGAGCACTTTGATGCCGCCCATTACCTCCCGAACTATCATGGTAAGTGTGAAAAGCTACATGGCCACCGCTTCAAGGTAGTAGCTCGTTTAGAAGCAGCCAGGCTCGATGAGACTGGCCTGGCCTACGAT
>JAUWFX010000009.1 GCA_030606765.1 Dehalococcoidia bacterium | reverse complement strand
TGGCTACCAGAAAAACAAAATACCCAAAGACTTCGGCGGCAACCAGCAGCTTTCCATGGTCGGGGATGCCCTAATACAGGAGCAGCTTTCCCGCGCTGACTACGGCATAAGCCTCCACAGCGCCTGCACCGACTGGGGGTTGGTACCGGCTCTGCTGGCATACTTATCACCATCGCCAACAGGGAAGGCATGGGGAAAAGCAGTGTTTAGTGAATTTGCCCCCAAGTTCACTAGCAAGGAGCTAGCCGTTGCCTGCATGAACTTCAGCGAAGAAGACTCCGCCTGTGATATTGAGAACCCGCTTAATGAGGGCAGGACGGTAAAGGTGAAGGCAGAGCTTGAGGACAACGAGTGGGTGGTAAACGGTAACAAGTTATGGGCATCCAATGCCGGCATTGCCGACCTCAACTGCGTGGTCTGCAATATGGACCCTAATAAGGGAGTAGATGGCTTTGCTTTGGTTTATGTTCCCGAACCTTGGACAGGGGTTTCCCATGGTAAATTCGAGGTCAAGTGCGGGGCTAACGCCGACCGGAATACTCCCACCTATTTTGATAACGTCAGGGTGCCCAAGGAGTGGGGAATACAGGGGCCTGAGGCCTGGGCCATTTTCACCAATACCGTGTCTGCCCCCATGTCCCTGAATGCCGCCAACGCCATTGGTACTCTGCAGGGGGCCTTTGACCTCCTGGTTGATTATACAGAGAATAGGGTAGCTGGAGGCAAACCAATCAACCGGCACATGCATGCGGCGATGATACTGGGTGAGATGGCAGCGTTTATATCCGTGGGCAGAGCCGCTATTCTGGAGCTAGCTCACCAGTATGACCACATGGATATCTATGGTCCGTGGAACTCGGAGAGCATGATGGCTAAGGGGCATGCAGTGCACGCCTATATTACCCGCACCGTGCCCGACCTGGTATCAAGGGGATTAGAACTGATGGGTTCCTTTGGCCTTGTCCGGGAAAACGGTTACGAGAAGTATTACCGTGATGCCGTAGTGCTGAAAATAGTTCTGGGCGGCTCACACTTGGGTTACTTTGAAACCTGCAAGCAGTTCTATGACCTGGACTACTCTGCATTCGGTCCGGGAAAACTCAAGAAGCCAGCTTGAGATATAATAAACAGAACATCTCAGAATTCTTTGACAGGAGATGAAGATATGAACCTGAAAGGAAAGGTTGCCCTTGTTACCGGAGGAGGTAGCGGTATAGGCACTGCCATCGCTGAGCGATTTGTTGCCGATGGAGCCAAGATCTGTATCACCGGCCGCCGTAAAGAAATGCTGGACAAGGTGGCTGAATCACTCCCATCGGGCTCGGTGGTAATATGCCAGGGAGACGTATCAAAGGAGGAGGATGTAAAGCGCATGGTGGAGGCGACGATGAAGTTTGGCGGCAAACTTGATGTGCTGGTGAATAACGCCGGCATAAACCGCCCAGCCCCCATCGTTGAGCTTGACCCCAAGGTGTGGCAGGAAGTTATGGGGGTGAATCTCACCGGTCCCTACCTGCTCATGAAGGCGGTAATACCGTATATGCTTAAAGAGGGTGGGGGGTCTATCATAAATATTGCCTCGCTGGGTGGAATACGCTGCCTGCCCGGTATGCCGGCCTACTGCAGCTCAAAAGCAGGGCTGCTTATGCTCACTCAGCAGGCGGCACTGGACTACGGGCGTCACAACATCCGCTGTAACGCTGTGTGCCCCGGCGGTGTCAAAACGGAGATGACCAGGAAGAATTTCGGTCAGTTCGGGGAAATGCTCGGCATAGACCCCGATACCTTCATCAACCAGATAGCACTGGAGATACCCATGCGCCGCTTCGCCGCTTCATCCGAAATCGGCGGCCTTTGCAGTTACCTGGCCAGCGATGATTCATCATTTATGACCGGAGCTGTTATCACCCTCGACGGCGGAACTGCCATTGTCGATGTTGTAGGAGCCTCAATAATGGCATCGCTCAGAAGAGGGGGTATCGCGGATTAGGAATATGAATCTGAAATCTATTCAGGTGGTCAAAGAGTAAAAACTATTAGAAAGGGGGAATAGGGAAAATGGCTGATTATTACAAGAACCTGGTGCAGAAACCAAAGTATGAGGCGCGTACCAAATTTGATGACGTTAAAGGCCGGCAGTATCCCACCATGACCTTTATGAGCAATGAGCTCGTGCCGGGAAGCAACGTGTACATCGAGATGGGCTGGATATGGGCTATGCCTGACCCGAACCCTCATATACCCGAACATTCTCACTCCGACTCCGACGAATTCGTCCTGCATATCGGCTCCGACCCTAAAAATCCCGAAGACCTCGGTGGGGAGATAGAGTTCGTGGTGGGGGGCCAACCGCTTAAAATCAACAAGACCTCAGCCCTCTACGTACCAGCGGGAGTAGTACACGGTCCCCTGACCTGGAAGAGCATTACCCGGCCACACCTGCAGATGACAGTAATAATGGGTGCCGGCACTCTCGCTGAGGCGGCACCAGCTGGATATGGTGGGCAATAAAAAATAGTGCTAAATCACCCTTGACCGGTGGGTATTGTGATGCCAATTCGGGTGGTTACTTTGCCGAATTCCAAGGACACCATACCAATTAGGCCTACTATAAATTAGGTATTACGTCCCCAGAATACCGCTTGTATTTGAGGTCAACGACGATCCCACCAATCAGGGTAGATCTGCATCAGCACCGGAGAGGGGTCGCAAAAAGGCCCAAGATACGCAATAGGATAGCCAATTCTCCGGCTTCTAAGCGCCTTAAGTCCCTCGACGGCCTTAGCCATCATTCCCGGTGGCAGCGCCATAACCAGCTCATCCTCGGTAACAGCACCGAAAGCCCTCTCCCCCATACAGGGAATAGCCAAGGCAGGCTTGCCGCTGGTATAACACTGAGCCAAGCCATCGGCACAAGAGCCTTCACCGATGAAGAAAAACTGAAAGCGCTCGTAGTCTTTAAACTGGAGCCCGTTCATCAGCAACATCATCTGCGCTGGGTTAGCGTAGATTAAGATAACATCGGGGTAAAATTTGCCCGAAGCCAGCGGGGCGAGCACGATGGCCTCTCCGGGTGGAACCAGGGGATATGCCGCCATCTGTTTTCTGGCTTCTTCCAGGTTGGCAAACCAGGTAGTGGCGAAGGCATTTGCCTCCCAGGCAACCTGCTTTTCGGTAGTCGGCGCCAGACCATTAATTCGAGCGCAGCGCTCACCGAAGTTGTCTCTGGTGGCAGCTACTGTCAAGCCCATGGTTCGGACCATCGCCGGTACCTGGCAAAAAGAAGCCCGGCGGTCAAGCCGCATCACCTCCGGTATTTTATCCAGCTCCGCCACCTTCCCCAGTTTTTTATAGGCAACAGGGCTTGCTTTCAGACGAAGCAAACGCTCCATCTCCTGGCTAAGTCCTGCCCAGTCAATCACTGACGCTTCCTTCTTCACCATTTATTGCCTCCTTTTCCTTTGTCGTTTCCGTGGCCTTTCCTAGAGCGGGAGTATATGACCGTCAGGTAGGAATGTCAATCCCGGCCGGATTGCACTTTGTGGCCGAATGTGTAATTCTGTTACTTACTCAATTTCTTAATTAGAAAGGCCATATTTTTACCGAAGTTCCAAGCTGTTTGGAGTCCTTCTTCATCCTGTTCCACTTCGCCTTTTTCTCGGCCGATAGCAACATTCCAGTACGTAGAACCAGGAATAAAGAACCCTAGAATCTGAAACCAGAAGGTAAGTTGAGCAATTGTGAAGTTCTGTCCCGCGCGGCGAGCAACCACCAAAGGACCCCCCACCTTACCCTTGAAAGCCTGCCTACCCGAGTGGGAAATATGCCCGGCACGCTCCATGAGGGCCTTTATCAAAGCCGTAGCAGAGCCGTAGTACACCGGTGAAGCCAGAATTATGCCGTCAGCCTCTCGCATTTTGACATAAATGGGGAATAGGTCATCTTCAATGGGACACCGCTCTTCTTTGGCGCAGTCTCCACATGCATTGCACGGCTTTATGTCCAGCCCGGCCAGAGGAATAAGCTCGGTCTCCAACCCTTCCTCGGCAATGGCCTTAAGCGTATGAGCGGTCAGAATTTCGGTGTTACCGCCCTTCCTTGGACTCCCTACTATACCGATGACTTTCATCCGATACCTTTATCCATTTGCTTTCCCGTCGTATCAAGAATTCCTCGACCATTCTAACTCGAGACTCGGTGCCAAGGACAAGTGCTTACATTATACGAGACTTCGCGGTATAACTGCAAGAACCAAGCCATGCTCTAATCAGCTTTTAGGGTTGTGATTCGGAAGCTTCGGTTTAGGGTGGTGCAATTGCCGAAGCGGTCTTGGTTTTTCTCAATCTTGAACAATTTAGCGTTTTGTGACTCCTTAACTCGATGTGGGGTGTCGATTTTTCTAAAAAAGAGAACCACCCTGGTTTTCGGGTGGTTTTGCTTAGATGGGACTTAGCTATAGATTAGTTGCTTTTGGTAGGCCGTGGGAGGCTCGAACTCCCGACACCCTGATTAAAAGTCAGGTGCTCTACCAACTGAGCTAACGGCCCATAACTTTGTGAAATTATGTGCAGCCTATTTTTCTACTGTCAGGATATTGGAAATATAGATAGCGAAAGCAGGGTGAATGTCGCAAATAAATCCCCCGTCAATTGCCTCCACAGAGAAGGTTACCCTATTTGGCTTCCTGAGGGGATCGCCAAATTTATTAAGCCCCATTTCATCCCAGGGCATATTGTGGCCCAATATTTCCAACAGGCCCTTAACATCCCGCGGGTCTTCTACTATCACTTCGAAAGGAAGCTGATGTGCTAACCCTGCCAATTGTTTATTATTTAGCTTTATCCTCATTTTCTAATTTATATCTTTGCTGGTTATGGCTGTCACCACAGCGGGTGATGGGATTCGAACCCACGACGTCTTGCTTGGGAAGCTAGTAAGTGAACGGAATGACTATTGACATATAAAGACGTCATAATTTATGATATGTCAAAGGGGTAAGAATGTCAAGGAAAATGAGGTCTAGTAGAGTTGTGGGTTATTTCTCCTTGTGATAGTAGAAGGGAGGTATGTGCATGTATCTGAGATTAATTATAGCGCGTAAAGTAGGAAGTGCTTTTGTAGCTTGGTATAAGCGTATGTTTAGGATTATAAAAGATATGCTGGCTGAACGTGATGCACAGAAGTAATAGGGAATTCGTTGTCTGCGAGTATTGTAATTGAACAAACGAAGTTAAACTCGGCACTTTGGGGGTAGGGATGAGTAAGTGAAAGTATGGATATACTTAGATGGAAATGAAAACGTTAGAGGTTTTAGAAAAAGTTTTGAAAGGTAAGAGGTTGAAGCCTAATACTCAAAGGCATTATCGTGATGCTTTGGGTTCGTTGGCTCGGTATTCAGAAGATTGGCCTGTTGGTGGAGTGATTATTAATGAGTGGTTAGCGTCCTTGGAAGGGTATGCTGACACGACTATTAAGATGTGGTTCGACTTCGTCAATGCTGCTGGTAAGTATATGCAGAAGGCTTATAAGGTGGATAATCCGTGTGCCGAAGCTGAGAGGCCGAGGGTAAGCAAAAAGAAGCGTAGGTATTTTACTATTGATGAGCTGGTGGCGATAATCAAGGCTTGTACGAATGGATTTGAGCTTTTGTTGGTACTGACGTTGATAGACTCTGCCTGTCGTATAGGTGAGTTGGTGAATTTAAAAGGTGGCGATGTGAGTGATGGGTTTATTAATGTGATAGGCAAGACCGGGCAGAGGCGTTATAGGCTCGATGTAAGGTTGTGTGAGAAGTTAAGAGCTATGGCTGGTGGTGATGATGAGCCTGTATTTAAGCAAAAGTCTGGCGGGTTTTATCAGGATGGTGATGGACTTGGTCATAGAGTTAGGTATGTAATTGAACGTGCTGGTATTAAAGGGAAAAAAGTAGGCGTGCATACGTTAAGGCATAGTAGTGCTTCGTTGGTAGCACGTGAGACTGGCCAGGCGTTAGTGGTAAAGGCTCTGCTTCAACATGACGATTTGAAAACAAGTATGGGTTATATTCATGATGTTGAAGATATACTACAGGATAAGTACAGTCCTCTCAGGCTGTTGGGCGAGCAGTATAAAAAGGCTGGTGGCGATAACGGTGGAATTAAGGTTGAGCAATTAGAGTTAAGTGAAGGAGAAAGTATTGGTGAGTCTGTAGCCGTAGTGCCAGTTTCTAGTGAGATAATCGCTGGAGCTGATATAAACGATTTAGTTAGTGATATGTTCCCGAAGGTCCGGGAAGGTGTTGCAGTGAGGACTGTATTAAAGTATGAGGACCTGCTGCGGATGCGCAAAGTCTTTGTATGGTATGCGAGGAATAATCCTGGTGATAATGATATAGCTTGGGCAAGGGAGCTTATGAAGCGTATGCTTCGTAAAGGTGGAAGTGAACGTTACGCAAAGAGAAAGTGATGTTGGCATTGTTGGGTCTAATAGAATAAAAGAAACTCATAGAGTCTTTACTTGGAGTGCTGAAGATTATATACTTTTAATCTACTAGTTATGAAAGGGGGGATACCCTGATGCGTGTATTGCATATTTTGGTTGCTGATTATGCTAATGTTGCAGAGGCTGGCAAAATAAATGTAATGGGAATGTTTACCACGATATTGGCAGATGAATTTCCTATAAGGCAACCAGAAATGCATTTGGTCGTGAAATTGGATGCTAGTCCAGCAGAATACGATAGTGATAGGAAATTAACAATCAAGCTCTTGGATGAAAGTGGGAAGCAAGAAATTGTAAACTGGTCTCGCGATATTCATATTCCTAAAGGGAGTGGTGGACAAAGGACTGAAATTAATCAAATTCTGCGATTAAGAGATGTAGTGTTCCCCAAGCCAGGCGCATATCAGTTCTCAGTGATTATTGATAAGGATGAGAAGGGCACCTTGCCTATTACAGTTGCGCTGGTGGAGAAATAAATTGTGCATGATGAATATTCTGGGCTTTTGGAGGCTATGCGGCGGTCACAAAGCAATTGGACTCGACATGATTTGGAAACATTATATTTGGGGTTTGGTTTTAGGATTCGCAGGGGTAGGAAACATGACATAGCTATACATAAGCAGTATCCTGAAGTTCGTGGTACACTACCTAATCACAAATCTTTTGCTAAGGCGTATATTCATTCTGCTGTAAGATTAATAGATAAGTTACAGGAACTCAGAAGAAAGGAGGAAGATTGACAGTGAAACTAGAAGAACAAGCAGAAAAATTGGCTGATAAACAATATTCTATCGGTATTATGCTTGATGAAACTGTAGATGGAAAAAGAGTTTACCTGGTATCTCATCCACAATTACCTGGATGTATGGCTGAGGGAGATACAATTAGTGAGGCAATGGATAACTTAAAAGACGCAAGAATCGAATATATATTAAGTCTTTTGGAGGATGAGTTGCCTGTTCCATCTCCGCTTAGTGGGACTGCTGAAACAGCATCCACACCTGGAGTAGTGAGCTATAGTGATGAATTTGATAGTCAGCAGCCAAGCGACTTGTTTAATGATTTATTAAAAGATAATCAACATGCTAGGAGACGGCAGTATCTTGGCACGATATCGCCGGTTGAGGTTTAAAATTGATTTTTCTTAACTTGTGCAAGGAAAATAATGAGTATAGATTAGGTTGTTGATATTGCATTGTTGATTCTGTTGGTGTAGAATGTTTGTAGTTCTTTAAGAGTTGAATATTGGACGATTTATAGGTAGTCGTTGAAAAACATACCGACACCCTGCCTAGTTTAGCTAGAAAGGTGTCCGTAAAGGTGCAGTTAGCCTAAATCGGAGAAGTCAGGTCGGGATTACGTGAGGATCACTATAAAGTGGTCCTCTTTTTTATTTTTGGGAGGTGTAAGACATGGAGAGAGATGAAAAGGAAAAGAAGTATGGTCGGGTTAGTTAATGGGCATATAGGAGGCTTAGAAGTGCTTTTGAGGGCAGTTTTATTGCAAGGCTCAAGGCAAAAGGCGGTGGCGGAACGCCATGCCTTGCCAAGTGGAGTGTAGGGAGATTTTGTTTCCTGTTAGCCAGTGATGTCATATCACTAGACTATAACTACAAACTATCTCTATATAATAACTATATAGTAGATATTATATAAGTAATACTCAATTAATAATCTCTATATATTATAGGTGAAATGTTACTTGATTTATGAATTGCGGGTGTGACTAATGAGGAAGCGTAAGACTCAATGGCGTAAGTTAACGCGTGCCGAAAGGCGAAAGTATGCTATGGCTATGAGGCGTTTGAATTTGGGTATTTGGGGTTATCCGGTAAGCACTTTAAGGGCTGTTCATCTGACAACAAAGAAAGGTGATGATAACACGCATTGGGTTTTTGCCAGGGATTTGAGGAAGCTAATTAAGAGCTTCAGAGATGATGGATATGATTTACAGTACAACGGTGCTTTGGAGTTTTCTCCTGAGAAGCATTTATTGCATTGGCATGGGATATTCAGAGTAAAAGGTGGATTCTTTTTAAAGCCTATGATTTCTTGGGAAGATAAGGCAGCAGTGAGGCGTGAATTAGGTGATAGGTGGAATAAATGCCACGGTGCTTTTGCGGTGCAGATCACAGAAGTGGCAAGCAGGAAGGATTTAAAGGAATACATTTTGAAGCATATCTTAAAGGAGTATATAGGTGTAGGTGAGAGTATAAGGAATAAGTTCCTATTCTCAAGAGGTTGGATCCGTAAAGGTTGGAAGGAGGTTGAAGATTTGTCTAAGTCATGGATTTTAGGTGGTCCTGAGTCTGATGGTGGTATGAGTCCAATGTTAATGACGAATGAGATGTGGAATAAGGTGAATGAGATAGTCCAGGCGTGGGCTGAGAAAAAGACAGGTTTGTTTCCTGGAGAATATATTGATGGTAAGGTGAGTGGATATTTGTATATGGAATTAGGTCGTATCCGTGAAGCATTTGGAAGTGGGTCGATAATTTGGCGTGATGGCAAGGTTTGTCATAGCAGGTTTGAGTATTTGGATTTTTAGGAGGTGAGTATGTTTTTAACAAGGATTGCTAGTAATGTGTCAGGTCGTTCAACTAAAGGAGCCCGGCGAAGCTATGCTCCCGATGGTAAGTTGATTGCTGAGCTGTTTTTAGCTTGTGGTAATGGAACAGTGAAGTTTCCGACGATGTATGTGAAGGTTTGCGTATGGGAGGCGTTAGCTGAAAAGGCATTGGCTGTAATAGATAGGAAAGGTCTGAATATTGAAGCGAGTGGATTCCTACAAGTGAAGCAGTATGAAGGTAAATATGGGAAGTCTATATTAATTGAGTTGATGGATGTTCGTGAACTAAAGTTATTTGATAGAGATGGTAATTCAAAGCAAGTGATTAATGATGATAAAGCTGAATAAAAAGGAGGTGAATTCTATGAGTAAATGTGGTTATTGTGGTAGTGAGGTTGTCGATGAAGGTGTTATGCCTTTTGAGGAAGGGCCTATGATAATTGGTAGTAACGATGGGGAAGAATATGAGGTTGGTTCAAGCAGGTCTGTGTCGTTTTGTTGTGAAGGATGTGCTTGGGCGTATGGTCTTGAAAGTCATCGTTGTTTTTATGGTATGGCTGGGAAAGAAGCGAGGAAGCATTTAATTGAGGAGCATGGGCTGAGTCCTGGTGAGCCTGCGGGAAAGATGAGTAGGCAATGTTTTGAGATGTTTAGTGAAAAGGCTGAGGTGTTTTCGAATTTTCTTGCTGGTGGTGTTCGAGCAGTTAAGTTTAAGGATAACTAAGCTATGGAACGGGAGACGCGACTCTCTGCTTGATAAATATCGCGCATTGGGAGATTCTTGAGAAGCAAGGTCTGAGGCGTGTAAGAGGTTGTTAGTGGGGTATCAGGAGATAAAGTGATGTTGACTTGTGAGCTGTCAGAGATTACCATAAAAAGAATTAGTATAGGAGGTTGCAGAATATGATGAGAATAAAGTTAGAGATTGTTTCCGGAGGTTCTGAGGAAGGTGCGCATGTAAAAGAGTTTGAAACTGCGCCTGTTTTTACGGGTAATGGGGATGTTGACTACGTATGTGGTCACTGTGAAGCTATTCTAGCAAAGAATATGCGTCTAGAGCAGATTAAGAATCTTGTGCTGGAGTGCCCGAAGTGCGGGAAGCATAACAAATTTCCGTAGGAGTTGGCGGAAGAATTTATCGGTTGTATTGTTGATGGTCATGATATCGGGAAGAGAGGTGAGCGGGAGACGGGACTCGAACCCGCGACCCTCTGCTTGGGAAGCAGATGCTCTACCACTGAGCTACTCCCGCGTGAGTGCTGTAATGGCTATTAGTGCTGAGATGCTCTGCGGAATATCTACCCCGAATAGTCATTCAGATACTGCTTGGGAAGCAAGCACTCTACCGCTGAGTTACACCCGCAATTAACTATATTATCAGGCGGGAGGGGCAATAATGTCAAGGATGGATTACTCTGGTGGCATAAGTGTCAACAGTTTCTTGGCAATTTTGGGATATTTGGCAATGAAGAACAGTTCATCCTCCACCAGTGGCCTTTGCGCCTCCACATTGGCATATCTTGCTAATTCCAGAATCTCTTCAGCTTGCCTGGCATTTTCAAACGATACTTCCATCTGACCCATTATATGACTGAAGCCTGATATCCCGCTATATTCCCCTGAGCATATCTCCCTGCCGGTCTCTACAAGCTCCGGTTCACCTCTACCCAGGTCGTTGAAGCTATATAGCTCGTAGTTCTCGGGGTCTTTCAATACTCCGTCAGCGTGAATACCAGAGCTGTGGGCAAAGGCATTGGCTCCAACGCCAGGCTGGTTTATAGGAATAGGGACCCCGAAAGCATAGCTGGCGAATTTGCTTACTTTCCAGGCCTTTGTCAGGTCTATGAGTTTTCCCAGTTGATATTTTTTAGCGAATCCCTTAGATTTAGTGACAGCTAGAGCCGTTGCTACAAGGTCAGCATTGCCGGCTCTTTCTCCAATTCCATTGACGGTAGTGTTGATGTAAGCATCCTGTCCACCATCTATAGCCCCTTTTGCCCCGGCAAGGGAATTAGCCACAGCCATTCCTAAGTCACCATGGCAGTGGAGTTCGATAGGTATTCCGACATCCTCCGCCAGAGTTTTGGCGCTCTCGTAAATGGTAAATGCATTGTCATAGCCCAGTGTATCACAATACCTGAGTCGGTCAGCCCCGTGTTCCTTGGCCGCCAGGCCGAATCTAACTAAAAAATCTATTTTAGTTCTGGAGGCATCCTCGGCATTTATACCTATGCTTTCAGCTCCATGGGCACGAGCCGCTTCTAAAGCATCGACCATCATGCTTACGATATTTTCTCGGCTCTTTGTACCCTTAAATTTGCCTCGAAGCATTTGGTCCGATGTTGAAATAGAGACGTTAAGGTGCTTAATATTCGGGACAAGCTTGAAAGCTTTTTCCACATCAGCGACAACTGCCCTTATCCACCCTCCCAACCGGATGGGTCGCAGGACTCCCATATCAGCTAACTCCAGGTTCGCCTGAAGGTAAAACGATTCGTGTCTCGTCGTAGGAAAACCAAATTCGGACTGGAAGACACCCATTTCGTTGAGGTATATGTTTAGCATGGTCTTTTCCAGCTTGGACAGACCGAGGTTTGCGGTTTGAACGCCGTCGCGATTGGTAACATCTATGAAATGAATCCTGGCCATCTTTGCCTCACCAGATGGATAAACTGGATAAGGATAGCATGATTTTTTCAGGGTATCAAATTTTGGCCCTATTAATGTTCTCCGATTTTAGCTACCTCAGAAAATCTAACATGACTGCACCTGTGTGGCATCTTTCTATCCTCGTCTTCTAGCGTAATTTAAGGCTTCCTTTGTTTCCATCCTTT
Organism: Dehalococcoidia bacterium; assembly: GCA_030606765.1. Next base: position 15,543 of record JAUWFX010000009.1, on the reverse strand, counting down.
AGATTATACTAACGGTGATGATAGCTAGAGCAATAGAATGGCTTGATGGCAAGCTAAGGATACTGGACCAGAGCAAGCTTCCGGGGGAGCAAATCTTTGCCGACCTGGATAATTACCACGATGTAGTTCTGGCTATTAAGGAAATGAGGGTTCGCGGGGCACCAGCCATCGGGGTTGCCGGTGCCTACGGCATAGCTCTGGGGGCATCAGGTATCGAAACAGCAAACGAGGGTGAATTTCGCGCTCAATTGCAGCAGGTCATGCAAACTTTTGCCGCCTCCAGGCCTACCGCGGTCAATCTTTTTCAAGCTATCGACAGGATGAAGGAAGCTGCCAGGGGAGATGGCGTCGCTGAAATCAAAAATTCGCTTATCAATGAAGCAAAGCGGATTCACCAGGAAGAAGTGACCGCAACCAAGCAGCTCAGCCAGCTAGGGACTGAACTCATCAAAGATGGTTTCACTCTGCTTACTCATTGCAACGCCGGTCCTTTGGCCACCGCCGGCTATGGCACTGCCCTGGGTGTAATCAAAGCTGCTAAAGACCAGGGAAAGAGAGTGAGCGTCTTTGTCACGGAAACTCGTCCCCTTCTCCAGGGAGCCAGGCTCACTACCTGGGAACTAAGGCAGGAGGGCATCCCTGTGACTTTGATTACCGATTCCATGGCTGGCTATTTTATGCAGCAGGGGAAGATAGACTGTGTCATTGTTGGCGCCGACAGGATTGCCGCCAATGGCGATGTCGCTAATAAAATTGGCACCTATACTCTGGCAGTACTGGCTAAAGAAAATAAAATCCCCTTTTATGTCGCTGCTCCTGCGAGCAGTATTGACATTTCCTTAAACGCGGGAGACAAAATCCCAATTGAAGAGCGAAGCCCTGAGGAGGTAACTCATATCCGGGGAGTGCCCATTGCTCCTGAAGGCATAAGGGCAGCTAATCCTGCCTTCGACGTCACTCCCCATAGTTATATAACTGCCATAATCACCGAGAAGGGCATAATAAGGGAGCCTTACGCAGAAAAACTAAAAGAGATGGGCTCCAGATTTTTGTAGTTGCTTGATTCATCAAGCACAATTTTTAAACAGCCTCGGAGTTTAAGGACATGCTATTATAGTGAAACCATCATAGAGAAATATTTCTCTATGATGGAAAAATCTCCTCAGGCGGACTGGGCTTCTATTTATACGGCTTTTTCTACTGCCAGAGTCATCCGGCAAACCGGGTCAACGTCGTTTGCGCATCTTGATGTGTTTGATGTCGGCTTCCCGAAAAGGCGAGCCAAATTCGTCAAAGCCGCATAATTTATAGAAGGGAACGACTTCAAGTTGGGCGTGGATAATCACTTGCTGCACCTGTTTATCCTTCCATATTGTATCCAGAAACAGAAGCATTTCCTTTCCGATGCCTTTACGGCGGTAACGTTTTAAGATAGCCATTCTCTCCAGCTTGGCCTGGTTGTCGGCTAGAAATTGAACTCTGGCGCTACCGATAACTCTCTCTCCATCTTTGACCACCATATGCAGCGCTTTCCTGTCGTGCCCATCGAACACCAGGTCCTCTGAGATGTCTTGCTCACGGACAAACACCTGCCTCCTAACCTCGAAGGCCTCTTTCAACTCGACATCGCCTGTCACCAGTTTGTAGCCAAATTTGCTCATGGAGATATAGATAGAATGCCTTGGTTCGCCTGATTATAAATCTGAAATACCGACGACGTTGCCAGGGCGAAGCAGAACGCTATCATCAGCGAATTCTTCTCCGCTGGCCCGTTCGAAAGCCACGACGAGGTCATTGATGGTGAGATCGGCCTTCTGCTCCTGGTGCATATCAACCACTATTCTACCTTTATGCATCATAATCAGTCGATTACCATAGCGAAGAGCCAGTTCCATATTGTGGGTAACCATGATAGTGGTCATCTTCTCTCGTTTTACGACCATATCAGTTAAATCGAGCACTATCTGGGCTGTCCTGGGGTCCAGCGTGGCTATATGCTCGTCAAGTAGTAATATTGCTGGTTTACTCAAAGTAGCCATTACCAGTGCCAGAGCCTGCCTTTGACCACCTGAAAGCGTACCTACCAGAGCATTGAGTCTCTTCTCCAGCCCCAGTCCCAGCGGAACCAGAGCGACACGGAACAACTCTCTACGCTGTTTATTGCTGGCGACTCGTAATCCTCTTGGCTGCCCTCGTAACAAGGCCATGGCCATGTTTTCCTCTATGGTCATCTTGGCGGCAGTGCCTACGTGAGGGTCCTGATAGACCCGTCCAATATAACTGGCGCGTCTATATTCACTCAGCCTGCTAACCTCCTTGTCATTGACAATAATCTTGCCCCCATTCTCCGGCGGATATACGCCAGCAATGACATTAAGCAAGGTAGTTTTTCCAGCCCCGTTGCTACCAATGACGGCAATGTAGTCCCCGCTTTTAACATCCAGGTCGATTTTATCCAGTGCTCTAACCTGGTCTACATTGTCTTTAGAGAATACCTTGGTTATTTTCTTGAGCTTGAGCAAACTCTTATTCTCACTCATCACAGTTATCATTTTACCACCTTGCCGCCGGTGGCATCCACTCCCCCCGTATCTTCTTCTGCAGATACGGAACCGCCAGAGCTATAATCACTATTACCGCCGTAATAAGCTTCAAATCACCAGCACGCATACCCATCCTGAGGGCAACACTTATGACCAGGCGGTAGACAAAAGTGCCGCCCAGCGCTGCCAGCAGAAGCCTGGCCACACCTTTGGGCCGAAATAGTGCCTCGCCGATTATCACTGCGGCTAAGCCCATTATAATCATTCCTACTCCCATGCCGACATCGGCAAAGCCCTGTCCTTGAGCTACTACTCCGCCAGAAAAGGCAACGAGTCCGTTAGCAAGGGACACCCCGAGTATTGTAGTCTTATCAGTATCTACCCCGGCACCACGCACCATCTGCTCATTGTCGCCTGTTGCCCTCAACGCCAGCCCAATCTCAGTGCGCAGGAACCAGTTCAAGATGAAGAAAACTATCACCGCCAGCACTCCGGCGACCACGAGCTGATATTCAAGACGGGTTTCCAGTCCCGGCAATTGAGAGGCTAGAGAAAAGATGGTTACCTCGCGAAGAAGGGGAAGATTGGACCGCCCCATAATCCGCAGATTTATGGAGTAGAGGGCGACCATCATAAGAATACCAGCCAGCAGAGCTGGTATCTTCAGCTTGGTGTTGAGCAATGATGTTGCCAGGCCAGCACATAAGCCTGCTCCGAGGGCAGCCAGCGTTGCCAGGAATGGATTCACACCGTTTACGATAAGCACGGCGGCAACGGATGCTCCCAGAGCAAAGCTTCCATCCACAGTAAGGTCGGGAAAAGCAAGCACACGGAAGGTGAGATAGATACCTATCGTTACAAAACCAAATGCCAGCCCCTCATATAGGGAAAAGCTCAGCAAACGCCCCACGCCAGTAGGGTCCAACAGTCACAAACCTCCGGACTGTATCATCTCGGTTACCTCGATATAGCCATCCGGCTGCTGGCCACTAGCGCCGCCCCAGCAACCGGATGGCGAGACAAGAACATGGATTCTTCTTATTAGTCTGTTACCACTACGTCCGCCATGTCTATAATCCACTGAGGAATAGTTACCCCCATCCTTACGGCTTCCTCGGGGTACACGTAAAGCTCATTCGCTGGTGCTGTTTGAACCGGCATTGTAGCCGGGTCTGCACCCTCCAGCAGTATCTCCGCTGCCATCACACCACTCGCATAGCCGACATCGTAGTAGTCCATGCCCCAGCACCCAATTACCCCTACCTCAACTGTAGATGTGTCGGAGGCAAAAAGAGGTATGTCATTGTCCTCGCAAACCCCTATTACAGCCGCAATAGAAGCCACGACCGTATTGTCAGTTGGAACCCATATGGCATCCACCTGTCCCACAAGTGCATTTGCTGCAGCCAAAACTTCCGTAGGATTGGATGCCGACTGCTCATGTACGGTGATGTTCAGGGCAAGAGCCGCGATTGCCTCGGGAAGCTGCACGTCCACCTGGTACACTGAGTTGTCTTCTGCAGGATTGTAAATTACGCCAAGGTCCTCAAGCGTGAGGTTATTGGCCACGTCCTCGAGAATGTCTACAATCAATTGTAGCTGAGGATCAACGGGAGCAATATCGCTAACCCCGGTCACCTGGCCACCCGGCACAGTCCAGTTGTTAACTACCCCTGCCACTACTGGATTAGTAACCGAGTTAAAGACCACCGGTATGTCCGTTTCATTAACGGCGGCGTATGCTGCCTGAGCGCACGGCGTGGCTATAGCACATATCAGGTCTACGCCCTGGGCAACAAAGGAGTTAGCGATTGTAGCCGCTGTACTCGGTTCACCGGCACACTCCTGCTCATCATACGTGACGTTTTCGCCTGTGGCCTCGATCGCAGCTGTCAGGGCATCCTCAAAGCCTTGGCGAGCCGCATCCAGGGCAGGGTGGATAACTATCTGAAATACGCCAATATTATATTTCGCTGATGGCGCGCAGCCACTTACAAGTACTAACGTTAGAGTTAGTACAACCACCATACAAACACTACCAACTAGCTTTAGGGTCCTCTTATTTTTCATTCAATCCATGACCTCCTTTCAGTATTTATAACTATTCAAGTGGCAATCATTAACTACATCTACACCTCCTTCATACCACAATTTACCAAACGAAATTCCTCAATAGATGGCATCTCCAACTTTGTCATATATCAGCTCTGTCGGTGTTTTATCCACTCTCCTTGCTTCATCAAGCAGTTTTCTCAGGTTATCCTCTGCAGATTAACTCATCCGGGGCGTTATTTTAACAAAAGACGCTTCTTTCCCGAATATATGCCCTGCCCAACCGGTGAGAAGCCCCACCAATATTATACGCCCATTCGACGGCAAGGAGAATACCTGCCCCAGCCAACTACCTGGCTATTCCTATTTCCCCCTGTTCACTGGCGGCTCTGAACTGGTTATTAGCCAGCCCCATTATGATATCAAACTTGATTTTGCACATCATGTCCTCAGTTATTATGCCGCCAGTAATAGCCCTGGTGAATCCCTCTCGAATAATATATGATAAAAATCAATATGAATTTGTCTTTTTACCCGTTATAGAAGACTTCCAGGGTAGTTAATCCTTCTTCTGCCAATACACTGAATACGCTATCAGGTGATTTCATAACATAAGGTGTGGACGAAAGCTTGCTTCGGCTGTATTCTCCGCGAATATGCTACCATACATAATAACGATAACCACACATCTCTCTCAAACTTATATATCTGCTTCCCCTTTTAGGTGTTGCAGTGATAAAATGGTATAAAGGATAGTAATGTCGGGACATTCTAAGTGGTCACAGATTAAGCGGCAGAAGGGAGTAACTGATGCCAAGCGCGGGCAGTTATTCACCAAGCTTGCTCGAGAAATCATAGTTGCAGTGCGACAAGGTGGAGCTAATTCAGAAAGTAATTTCCAGTTACGTTTAGCAGTACAGAAAGCCCGTGATAATAACATGCCTTTGGAGAATATCGAGAGAGCCATAAAGCGGGGTAGCGGTGAAGCCGGGGCATCTGCCTTAATTGAGGTGAAACTCGAAGGCTATGGGCCAAGCGGGATAGCAGTTTTGGTGGAAGCCTTGACCGATAATCGTAATCGCGCCATTCAGGAGGTGCGCCGTCTCTTCACCCGCCACGGTTGTAATCTTGGTGAGAGTGGTTGTGTCTCCTGGCTCTTTGAAAGTAGGGGAGTGATTACTGTAGAAAGCAATGCCTCGGATGCCGAAGGAATAGCGCTACGAGCTATCGATGCCGGGGCTGAAGATGTTAAGACCGAAAAGGATTATGTGGAAATTTACACGCAACCTCAGGATTTGGAAAAAGTAAGGAAGGTTATTGAAGAAAAGGAACATGTGATTTCGGCGGAGCTCTCGCTAACACCTCAAACTACAGTGTTGCTGGAGGAAAATAAAGTAGTTCAGGCCCTGAATTTCCTCGATGAGCTAGAAGGATTAGACGATGTACAGCGTGTTTTCTCCAATATCGATTTTTCCGAGGCTACTTTAGAAAAGCTGCGCAGTTGAACCTAACATGTGCATTCTAGGCGTTGACCCTGGTACCATAAATTTAGGCTACGGTGTAGTAGATGGCGAGGAAGAAATGCATATGGTAGATTGTGGAGTAATCACTCTTCCATCCCGGCTTCCTATGGAGGAAAGACTGCGCTCTCTCTACAATGAATTAAGCAAAATTATCGCTAAGCATAAACCAAGCGAAGTAGCCATTGAAGAGCCCTTTATCGGCCACAACGTAAAGTCAGCGTTCGCTATTGGCAGAGCACAGGCCATAGCTATCCTGGCAGCAGTCAACCAGGGATTGCCCGTCTACTATTACTCACCAACCAAGATAAAGCAGCAAATAACCAGCTATGGGCAAAGCGATAAACAACAGGTTCAAGAGATGGTAAGAGCCCAGCTCAGCCTCTCTGAACTGCCTCAGCCCAGCGATGCTGCTGATGCCCTGGCTGTAGCCATGTGCCACATTCAGCAGAGGCGCCTTAATCAATGGCTCACTGAACATACGCCGAAATGATAGCTACATTAGAAGGAATACTGGAATCTCGTGGTAACGACTCCCTTATCATTAATGTCGGCGGAATCGGTTTTCGGGTATATGTCTCCGGCTCAACTTTAAGCCAATTAGGAGCTGTTAAAGGCAAGGTCTCCCTCTATACCCATCTCCACGTGAGAGAGGATAACGTTTCTCTTTACGGTTTTGCCTCAAGCGAGGAATTAGCTCTGTTCAAAAACCTTATTTCCGTCTCAGGAGTTGGCTCTAAGGTGGCTTTAGCCCTACTCTCGGCTTTGAATCCTGAACAACTTGTCATGGCTATAACCAGCGGCGATAGCGACCTCATCAGCCAGGCGCCTGGCATCGGTAAAAAAATGGCTAGCCGCCTTGTCGTTGAACTCAGAGGTAAGTTGGAAAAGGAATGGAAAGAGATAGCCCTGCCCTTAGCCCCGGAGAGTGCCGATGTCATAGCTGCTTTAACTGGCTTGGGCTACTCTTTAACGGAAGCTACCAAAGCTATCTCTAAGCTTCCAGATTCTGAGGAACTAAGCTTAGAAGAGAAGATTAAAATGGCGCTGCAACAGATGGCAGGAGGATAGGCTGACCACAGTGGGGCGAAACAGGAAAGGCAAAGTTGCCTCTTCTTTTGAACTGACTTGAACATGATATAATGGCGTACCGTTTTTTAATTTTTTGCCAGAGAGAGCAAGGAAGCACATTTAGCTGAGATGGCATTGCCGAACATGCCCATATTTTTCAATTATAAATTGGAGGAAGAACCATGAAGTTTGTGAAATGGTTTGAAGAAATTGGAGCACAGGACGTAGGTTTAGTGGGTGGTAAAAACGCATCTCTGGGTGAAATGGTAAGAAATCTGGGTAAGAAAGGGGTAAATGTACCCTCTGGATTTGCCATTACTGCCGAGGCATATAAGTATGTGATAGAGAAAGCAGGCATAAGCCAAAAAATCAAAGGCACTTTAGCAGGTCTGGATACACGTGATATGGAGAATTTAGCACACAGGGGCGCGAAGTTGAGGAATCTGATAGAACATTCTCGTTGCCCAAAAGACTTGGAGGAGGAGATACGACTTTCATATCGGAAGATGGAAGAGAGATTTGGAAAGGATGTGGATGTCGCTGTGAGAAGCAGTGCCACCGCCGAAGATTTGCCTACAGCCTCATTTGCGGGACAGCAGACGAGTTATTTGAACGTGCGTGGAGAGGGCGACCTCCTGGAAAGGGTGATGGACTGCTTTGCATCTTTGTTCACGAACCGAGCGATCTCCTACCGGGTAGATAAAGGGTTTGACCATCTCAGCGTTTACCTCTCGATTGGAGTGCAAAAGATGGTTCGCTCTGATTTAGCCTGCTCCGGCGTTATGTTTTCAATAGATACGGACTCAGGCTTTGAGAATGTGGTCTACATAACCGCAGCCTATGGTCTGGGGGAGAATGTGGTACAAGGGACTGTTAATCCAGACCAGTTTTACGTTTTCAAACCCACTTTAAAGGAAGGGTTCAAGCCCATTGTAGAAAAGAAACTGGGGACGAAACATAAGAAGTTGGTCTACATGAGACATGGGTCTGGAGCGGAGCAGAAGAAGACCAAGGTTGAAGAGCAAAGACAGTTCGCACTAAATGACGATGAGGTTCTGACTCTTGCCAGGTGGGCTTGCATCATAGAGGAACATTATGGTGTGCCCATGGATATCGAGTGGGCAAAGGACGGGGTAACTGGAGAGCTTTCCATAGTCCAGGCCAGGCCAGAAACAGTGCATTCACAAAGGGACTCGGCTTTACTCAGGACTTACGTGCTTGAAGAAAAGGGGAAATTGCTGCTCAAAGGAGAAGCAGTAGGTACAAAGATAGGTCAAGGCGCAGTGCATGTAATAGAAGACAGTGAAGAAATTTACAAGTTCAAGAGCGGTGAGGTTTTAGTAACTGATATGACAGACCCCGACTGGGAACCGATAATGAAGACGGCTAGCGGCATAGTCACGAACAAGGGAGGGAGGACGTGCCACGCAGCTATTGTAAGTCGTGAGCTCGGGGTACCCTGTGTAATTAGCACCGGCAACGGGACCGAGGTCTTGAAGGGGACAAAAGAGGTCACGGTAGATTGTTCAGGCGGCGGGGGCAGGATATATAAAGGAAAACTGAAATATAGAATAGATGAGGTAGAGGTAAGCAAGGTTCCCAGACCTGACACCAGGATAATGATGAACTTTGGAATTCCCGATGGTGCATTTATTCAAAGTCGAATTCCTAATGACGGCGTGGGCTTGGCCAGGGAAGAATTTATAATCAATTCTTATATCGGCATACATCCGATGGCATTGATAGAATATGAGAAGTTGAAGAAAGTAGCGAGTAAAGACGAGAAATTGGCAAAGGTGATCAGACAGATAGACGAGAGGAGCGCAGCATATGAAGACAAGAGAGGGTTTTTCATTGACAATTTAGCCATGGGGATAGCGAAAATAGCGGCGGGGTTTTATCCTAACGAGGTCATCGTTCGATTTTCTGACTTTAAGACAAATGAGTATGCCAATTTAATCGGGGGATATCGTTACGAGCCAGAGGAAAGTAACCCCATGTTAGGGTGGAGGGGGGCGTCTCGCTATTATGATGATAAGTTTAAGCCTGCTTTTGGTTTGGAATGCGAAGCGATAAAGAAAGTAAGAGATGTGATGGGGTTGACTAATGTAAAGGTCATGATTCCGTTTTGCCGGACGCCGGAAGAAGGGAGAAAGGTGATAGGAGCCATGGGAGATTTTGGCTTAAGGCAAGGGGAAAATGGATTGGAAGTATACGTGATGTGCGAAATACCGTCAAATGTGATTTTAGCGGAGGAATTCGCCGATGTGTTTGATGGATTCAGCATCGGGTCGAACGATTTAACGCAACTAACTCTTGGTTTAGATAGGGATTCCGAAGTTGTGGCACACATATTTGATGAAAGAAATGAAGCAGTGAAGAAGCTGGTGAAGCAAGTCATAGATGTGGCACATAATCACGAACCGAGGAAAAAAATAGGAATATGTGGTCAGGCGCCGAGTGATTTTCCTGAATTTGCCGACTTCTTGGTTGAGTGCGGCATAGATTCGATGTCTTTGAATCCGGACGTGGTACTGGCGACGAGGTTAAATATAGCAAAGGTAGAAAAAAGGATAAAATCCAGAACCAAAAGTAAACGCACGTGAGGGCATGAGGGTGCCGCTGGGATAAATTAAAGATTTTGCCTTGACTTGCTATATTACAGTGATTCCATGGTTAACAAACCTAATATACGTGAACAGACAGAGAAGAAGGAGGAAGCCCTTTCACCTTATGCCGCTAGGAGTAAATTCAGTCGTGGTCGGCTGAAGTGGGAAGAACCATGCCCCATAAGAACCAGCTTTCAACGTGACCGTGACCGTATCATTCATTCCAAGGCCTTCCGTCGGCTAAAACATAAGACGCAGGTTTTTACTGCTCCCTTGGGTGACCATTATGTGACCAGGCTTACTCACACTCTGGAAGTATCCCAAATAGCCAGAACTATAGCGCGAGCTCTAAATCTCAACGAAGACCTCGCTGAGGCTATCGCTCTCGGACACGATTTAGGGCACACGCCTTTTGGTCATATAGGTGAGGAGGTCTTGAACGAGTTGTATCACGGTGGCTTCAAGCATAATGAGCAAAGCTTACGAGTAGTCGATTTATTGGAGAGGGAGGGACAAGGGCTAAATCTTACCTGGGAAGTGCGAGATGGCATTCTCAATCATTCCAAGGGACAAGCTGAGATCTTAGGAGAGGGATGGGGAGATGTCAATACTTTAGAGGGTCAAATATGCAAGGTAGCCGATATCGTGGCCTATGTTAACCACGACGTCGAAGATGCCATAAGAGCTGGCATTATCTCCCAGAATGATTTGCCCAAGTCGGTAGTAGCAACTCTGGGACATACGCATTCACAGCGAATTAATACCCTGGTTTGTGATGTCATAAACTGCTCCTGGCCTGTTAGTGGCAATGGCAATTTAACCAATCCAACTATAGGCATGAGCCCTGAAGTCCTTAGAGGAACTAGCATATTCCGCCAGTTTCTATTTGACAAAGTATATTATCCCAGCTTAGCTGGAGAGGAGGCAGTAAAGGCGGGAGAGGTATTGCGTCTGTTATATTCTTATTTCCTGAAGCATGAGGATAGATTACCTCGGGAATTTGCCTCTTTGCCGGATAACAAGGAGCGCAAAGTCATTGATTACATTGCTGGGATGACCGATCAATATGCGCTAAGATTAGCTGAAGAGATATCTCAATGAGCGTAATTACAGAGGTAAAGCAGAGATTAGATATAATAGAGCTTGTCTCTGAGTATGTTACTCTGCAAAAAGCGGGGCGTAACTTCAAAGGCTTATGCCCCTTCCACAGTGAGAAACACCCTTCCTTTTTTGTCTTTCCTGAGCAACAAAGCTGGCATTGCTTTGGTGCCTGTGGGACTGGTGGCGATATCTTCTCTTTTATCATGAAAAAGGAGGGCATTGATTTCGGTCAAGCTCTTCGTCTTTTAGCTCAAAGGGGAGGCATAACTTTAAGCCCCCTCGAGGCGCCAGACAAGGCTGAGGATGAAAAGAAAGAGAGATTATTTCAGATTAACGAGGCAGCTACTGAATACTATCACCATCTACTTTCGAGCACTAAGGCAGGCGAGGCAACGAGAAGCTATCTGGTAAGAAGAAAGGTTATGGCCGAGACTATCAAAGAGTTCCGTCTCGGTTTCAGTCCTGATGCCTGGGAAACCCTTAAGAATTACCTACTGGGAAAAGGCTACAAAGAAAAGGAGTTAGTAGAAGCTGGTCTAATAATTGAGAAGGAGGAAGGGGGTAGTTACGATCGATTTCGCAACCGGCTGATGTTCCCTATATGTGATATCCAGGGTCGAGTCACTGGTTTCGGAGCTAGAGCTCTAGATGACTCCCTGCCTAAATATATCAACTCCCCCCAAACATCAATTTTCGATAAGAGCAGCATCTTGTATGGCATTGATAAGGCTAAGTCTGCCATTAGAAAGAAAAACTTGGTAATAATTGTAGAAGGCTACATGGATGTTCTCACCGCTCACCAACACGGCTGGCGAAATGCAGTTGCCTCAATGGGAACTTCTTTAACCGAGAAGCAGGTGGAAGGCATTAAAAGGTTAACCAATAACATAACCCTGGCACTCGATGCCGATCTTGCCGGGGAAGAAGCTACTTTGCGAGGCAGAGCGATATTAGCTCACTCCAGTGCTGAAGCAAATGTTATCTTATTACCTCCAGGCAAGGACCCGGACGAGGTAATAGGAGAGGACCCTGCTCTCTGGCAGAAACTGGTGGAACAGGCTATGCCTATTCTAGACTTCGCCTTTCAATCTGTAATAAGCAAAGTCGATATCAATAAAGCCAAGGACAAGTCCCTGGCTGTACAAAAGCTCCTGCCCTCAATTTATGAGATAAAAGACCCTGTACAACAATCCCATTACCTGAAGAAACTGGCACGTGAATTAAAGATTGAAGAGTCCGCTATAAAAGCCGCTTTGCGGGAATCAAAAGTCGGTCGGAAAAGCCCTCAACTTAGCAAGCCAACAGAACAATCTCGCCTTGCCCGCCAGTTTGTATCCAGCCCTAGTGAAGAATACTGCTTGGCACTTCTCCTTCAGTACCCAGAGCTTCGTCCTTTAGCTCAAGATCAAGAATTATCACCAGAACATTTCGAATCCACGGAAAATCGGGAGGTCTTTGTCAAATGGCAACATTCTTCCGATATCTCGAACCTTGAAAATAAACTTGACACTGGTCTATTAGAACATTTATACTACTTGGTTAAAAAAAATTTCCCGCCAGCCATACAGGAAAACGAACAAACACGACACGATGCCTTAGGCGATTGTATCCTCCGTCTACGGGAGGAGTTATCCCGGAAATTAGAAACTGAGAAGGAGGCGATGCTTGAGATTGAGAGGGAAAAGGGTGGCATAAGCTCAGAGTTGTCCAAACTGGAGGAGCAAGGAATAAAATCCGGGCAACAACTTCAGGACGTCTTTGTTAAAAAAGGAAAAAACCATGGGTTCAATGAAAGAAGAAAACATCAACCTGGATAGTGATGAGGAAGAGGCTGAAAGCTTAGTCAGCGATGAATCCGAAGTTGAGGATGGCAGCACCTTAGCCGAGGAAGGTGAAGAAAAAGAAGAAAGTGAGGAAGTCACCGCTGAACAAATTGAAGAGATCAGGCCTCCGCCGCCAGTAGGGGAATATGAGGTAATTGACGACTCAGCTCGTATGTATCTTCAGGAAATCGGCAGAGTGCCACTTCTCAATATCCATGAAGAGAGGTTACTATGCCGGAAGATAGAGCTGGGCAGAAGCCTAGAAAGAATTGAAGACAACCATTTCAGGAAATACAAGTCATTCCCCTCACCCGTTGACATAGTTATTCACGTAATTTCCCAATTACCCAAGGCATACCCCGTTGTTCAGATTATCGAAGAGCGTATTGGTATCAATCCCTCCAGCAATGTGGTGGAGACGATCACGAATCCTAAATTTCGCTCCGCCATTGACGCTGTTATAGACCCATTGTTAATAGCGGCAACCACTAAGGAAATAGACAAAGAAACCACTGCGGCCGAAGATGCTATAGTAAATCTTTCCATAAACAGTCAACTTCTGCCTCCGCAATTGCTAGAGCTCCTAGCCAGAGATAAAACTTCATGGCAAAAACTAAAGACTCTTTTGACTAATGACAAGTTCTTGTCTCAAATCGATTCTCATAGCAATGAGTTCAAAGCTTACTTTGAACAGATAAAGAATGAAGAAAAAGCATCAGAAAAGCACCTCACCGAGGCAAACCTACGCCTGGTGGTGAGCATAGCCAAGAAATACATCGGGCATGGCATGCCTCTCCTTGAGCTTATCCAGGAGGGGAATATTGGCCTTATCCGAGCTGTAGATAAGTTCCAGTATAGAAAAGGCTATAAGTTCAGTACCTACGCCACCTGGTGGATCAGGCAAGGTATCACTCGATCTATAGCTGACCAATCCCGTGCCATTCGCATTCCGGTACACATGGTGGAAACAATTAACAAGCTATTGCGCACAACTCGGCAGTTAATTCAAGAACTTGGACGCGAACCAACTTACGAAGAAATTGGCGGCCGCCTAGATATATCCCCAGAAAAAGTAGAAGGGGTCATGGCTTTGTTTTTCCGTGAGCCAATATCGCTAGACATGCCCATTGGCGAAGATGCTGATAGCCGTCTAGGTGACCTTGTTGAAGATCACGCCAGTTTAGCACCAACTGAAGCCACCTCACAGCAGCTACTCAAAGAACAAATAGACAAAGTGCTTGATGAACTTACCGAGCGCGAAAAAAAGGTGCTGCAGCTTAGATTTGGCCTTAAAGACGGGCATGCTCGAACTCTGGAAGAGGTGGGTAGAGAATTCGATGTAACTCGAGAAAGAATACGACAGATTGAAGGCAAGGCTCTACGCAAGTTACGTCATCCCACCCGCAGTCGAAAGCTCAAAGGCTATCTAGACTGATTTCACCTTAAGGGAATGTCAAACATAGTACCCATCTTTTTAGGTAACTTGCCTCGCGTTAGTGACTTAGTCAACTTTTGTATCTCACGGAACTGATTAAGAAGTTGATTAACATCTTTGGGCGTGGTGCCGCTTCCTCGAGCAATACGGCTTCGCCGTCTGCCATCAATAATGGCTGGATTATGCCTTTCCTCGTAAGTCATAGACAGGATAATAGCTTCTATCTTTTTTAACTGTTTCTCCCCTTCGACATCTGGCAAATAAGGAGCGAATTTGGAGAAGCCCGGTATCATTTCAGCCAGTCGCCCTAAAGAACCCATCCTGTGAATTTGACGCATTTGACTGAGGAGGTCCTCAAGGTCAAAATCCCCGGTGCGCATTTTTCTTTCCAAATTCTTGGCCTGTTGCTGGTCAAGGGTCGTCTCAGCTCGCTCGATGAAAGTGAGCATATCTCCCATACCCAAAATGCGAGACGCTAAACGGTCAGGATAAAATACTTCCAAAGCATCCATCTTCTCACCCGTGCCCAGGTATTTTATGGGCACTCCGGTAACAAATCTAATAGAAAGGGCAGCTCCACCTCGGGCATCTCCGTCCATCTTCGTCAGGATGAGTCCCGTGAGCCCGATCCGGCTGTGGAATTCTTGAGCCACCCTTACGGCATCCTGCCCAATCATAGCATCTACCGTAAGCAATACCTCTGAAGGCTGTACCAGGGATTTAATATCAGCTAATTCCTTCATCATAGCTTCGTCAATATGCAGGCGTCCCTGAGTATCTACTATAACCCAGGTTGAGCCACTTTCCTTAGCTTGCTTTAGAGCATGCTGGCAAATTGTTGTTGACGCTACGTTAGCATCCTCACTATATACCGGGATATCGTGTTGCTCACCCAGTAGTTGGAGTTGTTCAATAGCAGCAGGTCGGCGGGTATCAGCAGCTACTAATAAAGGACGCTGCCCTAGATGTTTAAGCTGAACAGCTAGCTTCACCGCCGTACTAGTTTTACCGGAGCCCTGCAATCCTACAAGCAAAGCGACCGCTGGCAAGTCAGTAACCGAAGCTAAATGGCTAGGCTCTCCACCTAAGATAGCAATTAATTCTTCATTGACAATTTTGATAATCTGCTGGGCTGGTGTTAGGCTGCGCAATACTTCGGAGCCAAGAGCACGCTCTCGCACCTTGGACAAGAATTCCTTGACCACCTTAAAATTTACATCTGCTTCCAAAAGTGCCAGCCGTACTTGGCGTAAGGCATCGTCGATGTCCCCTTCACTAAGCTTGCCTTTCCTGCCAAGCTTATCAAATACACTGGTCAGCTTTTGGGTCAAGACTTCAAGCATATTAACCCCGAAGTATTTTATTCTTAGCTAGATCTCATAGTCAACT
>JAUWFX010000130.1 GCA_030606765.1 Dehalococcoidia bacterium | reverse complement strand
AAGGATGGACATACAATCATCGTTGATCCCTGGACTTACAATGAGAATGTGGTTGTCACCAAATCCTTAACGATAAGGTCAACATCTGGAAATCCGGCGAATACGATTGTGAACGCATCAAATCCCAACGACCACGTCTTTAATGTTACTGCGAACAAAGTAAACATCAGTGGATTCACGATAAGAGGAACAGCAGAAACTTGGGGTGGAATTCACCATGCCGGGATATACCTTAATGCGGTAGATTGTTGCATCGTTTCAAACAACATTATTTCAAATAATACGGAGGGAATCCGGCTTTACAACTCAATTAACAACACCATAGAAAACAACAATGCAAGTTCAAACTATTGCAGAGAAAGACCATGGATTGGATTGGGCATTGAACTGAGGAATTCAAATTATAATCTGCTGCTGAACAACACAGCAAATTCAAATTACGCCGGCATTTTGATGGATTCATCAAGCAACCATAATGCCTTGATAAATAACACGGCGAACTCGAATGGTAAACATGGAATTGAAGTGGATTACTCTGACTTTAACGACATAACAGGAAACAATGCAAGTTTGAACAGCCTTACCGGTATTGTTCTACACTGGTCAGACTATAACATTATAACAGACAATACGGTAAACGCGAACAAGGATACTGGCATCGGCCTCGGTACAAATGACAATCACAATAACATAATAAACAACACCGCAAACAACAACCAGATAGGTCTCTATCTCAGTGCCGGTTTAATTGGCAACACCGTAAATTATAATACCTTCTGTAACAATTCAGTGTATGATATCCAGGATTTTGCAGACAGCAGCAATTCTGGTGACGAGAACACCTGTGACTTGACCTCCAATTGGAACGATGCTGGAACGACTGGGTGTGCTTATTCTTGCCCAGCGAAGCCCGACCTGATGATCACCGACATCCAGTGTGATGAACCTGAAGGACGGATAGGCTACAGGATAAAAAACGTGGGGGGCGGGGTTGCTCCAGCCGGTCATGAGACACTCTTGCTCGTCGAGTCCCAGATGCGATATGAGGACGAGGTGGATATTAGCCTTGAGCCGGGAGATACTTACCAGGGTTACTTTAAGATCTATAGATTAGCCTGGAGTGCGGAGATAACTATCTGCGCTGACCACTACGACGAGGTCGCCGAGGCCTCTGAGGATAATAACTGCCGCGGGAGCGAGTGTGTCGTAGAGGAAGAAGAGCCGCCACCAACCGAGTTGCTGCCTGACCTGATAGTCGACCCATACTGGCGTATCCGCTACTACGCGACTACTCCCGAGATGCTGGGCTTCCACTACCGCATATGGAATAGAGGCAGTGCCCGGGCATCAGCCACATGGACAGAGCTCTATATAAGTGGGCGCATGGTTGCCCAACAACAGGTAGATCCACTGGACGCTGGAGAAAGAAGAGACGAAAGGATTGAGGTCTTATGGGATTGCACATGGTGCACCGAAGACCGGATAGAGTTTCGCCTGGATGCTAGAAATGAGGTCGCTGAGGAATCAGAGCTTAACAACAACCACGTTGAGACTTGGACATGCTCGTATGGGTCTCGGCCGGGCATTGACCTGGCTGTGGAAGACATTCACTTTGACTCCACCGACGATAAGATAAAGTATACGCTCTCCAATAGGGGGGCTGGGGACTCCCTCGAAACCGAGTCTCACCTATATATAGATGGTGAGGAGGTTCAGTCCCGCAGCATCACCCCATTGGCAGGTGGACACAGTAGAGAGGAGTATTTCAATTATGAATGGCGATGCACCCGTAACGAGGACACGATCAGGGTGGTGGTCGATTCGGTGACAAGAGTGGAGGAGGATTGCAGCGGCGTAGAGGTATGGCTGGGAGAACTAGATAGTAGAAATAACCGGGCAGTAGTCACCTGGGAATGTGAGTTGCCAGACCTGATTATAGAAGATATTTCAGTCGACGGGGATACCGTCAATTATATCATAACAAACCAAGGCAACTTCACAGCCGGTCCCACCACTACCAGCTTGCGTTTCTATGAGCCATCATCAGAATACGGTATCTGGGCGCGGGGTGATCTGATTGACCAATGTTCCGACAGAGTGGATGAACTGACACCAGGTGAATCGAGAGAAGAGTCCATTTCAGCGCCATGCTCTTGCTCCCCCCCTCTAGTTCATATATCGGTGAAGGCTGATGAGGACGATTCCGTAATAGAGACATACGAAAACAATTTCCTGGACTTTTACTGGCAGTGTGGTGTACGGGGGGCGGTGTGTGATCTGTCAATAGAAAGGGTCTGGCTTGAGGACAGGTCAAGAGTATGCTATGAAATAATGAATCTGGGAAGCATCGCTTCCGAGTCCACCACAACCGAGATAGACCTCTATAGCAGTTGCAGCTTTTATCGCGGGCATATCAGCCATGAGGAGCCTGAGTTACCCGCCGGGCAAAGCAGAACAGTATGTCTTGATATTTCCAGCTCCGAACCCGGACGATTTGACGGCACATACTGCGGGTGCAAAAGGCTTGAGGTCGATGTGGAAACAGCTCCTGAACTTTTTGCCGACCCTCGTAATCCGCACTCAAACAATATCTTGAACGCAATTTTTGACAATGACAATCCATGCGCTGACGGGATACAGAACCATGGTGAAGAGGGCATTGATTGCGGTGGGCCATGTCCGGCAAGCTGCCGTGACTGCTTTGCCGATGCTGCTTTTGGGCGTGCCGAAGATGCTGGCTATTTCCGCCTGGATAGAGTCATCGTTCGTAACACAGCCAGGGATGCCTTAGAGGAGTATGCCAACTGCCTCAGAGACCCCGCTTGCCGAGCTACCTTGCGTGTAACCGACCCCCTCATGAGCTTCGCCACAGTTACCGCTGATGATCTAGAGCGAAGCACGGACTACATCATGGAGGCAGTGGCTTATTACGTTGATAGGCATACTCAGTACATGTTCGACGATGATGATTGCGACATATGCGACCCCGGCGGTGGCTGGGCACTCGAGCCTGGAGGGGCTATCAACGCCGAGGATATGATTTGGTATAGCGGTGAGAGGAGCGGCACTATATCAGGCGACGTGCACGTCGATACCTGCCCCAACGACTACTGTGGTGACTGTGAGGACCACGCCATTTTGAGGGAAGCTTTGATGAGGTCTCTGGGGGTAAGCTGGAGGTGTGCCTTCTGTGCCGACCATTATAATACTTATTGGGGAGAGGGGCACACCTTTAACCTCGTTTACTACCGAAACAAATGGAGGATTATGGACTATGGGCCGCTGGGCAGTTACTTCTCCGAATATTGGGATCTACATAATCCGAATAATGTCTGGAATGACAGAGTGGGGGAATACTGGTGTCCGGACTGGAGGTCAGATCCGGCGTGCTGGTACTGTTGCAATCATGACCCTTATAGTTACACCCAAAATTATAATGATGGAGATGCATGCTGTCTGGGAAGCCAGGATACCTATATCAAACGGTGCGCTCCGTAAAATAGGAGGAGAATAAAAATGAAGACTAAGATCGCAGCGGTAATGGTGATAATACTGTTAGGCACACTGTGCCACTTCCAGGTGGCCTTGGCTAGCGATTTGTTCTACGTAGGGGACATCGCCATAGAATCTATTGGCATAAGGGTAGAAGCAGGCGATGAGGCCACAGTCAATGCCGTCTACCTATTGACAAATCGCGGTGACAGAGAAGAAGAGGTCAACTTGCAGTTTGCCCAATCTCCGGTGCCATTGCGGGCGGATGGTGAAAAGCTAGACAATCCGATTGTGTTCAAGCCGGGAGAAAGGAAGTCTATCAACTTGACCTGTAAGCTAGATATCACCGGGGAGACGACAAAGGTGCTGTCTCTCGACTCTACTCTGCTATTCAATGGAAAACCAAACTCAGAGCCAACTAAAGTGATACTGATAAAAGTCCTGCTGCCCGATGGAGTTAGCGGGCTTGCTTGGGCGAACCAGGAGCCTGATGAAGAAGGCTTTGAGGGCGGCAGAAAATTCTATTCATGGAGCAGCTTCGATATTTACCCAACTACATTGTGCCTAAAATGGAGCACCCTTAAAGTCGAGCTGGGCGTTGAGAAAAGGGCAAGCCCACACGAAATCACCGCACCAGACCAAATAATAAATCTAGAGATAACTGTGCAGAATAAGGGCGACACGACGGCTAACGACATAGCTCTCTCCGACCAATACGTGGCGTCTGACTTTGAGGCGGTTGAACCTTTGGAGGAATTCGGCAGACGAGAGACCATGCTATTCTGGGTAAAGAAAATTGATTCGCTGGAGCCGGGGGAGACCAAGGCTTTAGCTTATTCAGTGAAATATATCGGATTTAGCCCTCGAAGTCATGACTTTGATTTGAAACCCTGTGTGGTCACTGTCGATGGACATCTGGTGTCTGTGTCAAATAAGGTGAGGATGAGCCAGAGCGCTGAGGCAATGCCACCTCCAGCGGCTCCGGAAGCGCCACCAGAGCCAGAAGCTGCACCGGTGCATTATCCCTCGCTCCCCTTGATCGGTGGCATCATCCTTATTCTGGCAATAATTATAGTCTTAGCTGTATTGCTTAAAAGAGGTAAAAAGGAGAAGTAACAAAAGATGAAAAGGATAAATATAGTATTGTCATTAGTAGCCTTGTCAGTGTTCGTTGTCACATTAGGAACTGCTACAGCAGGAAAGCAGGAGCTTCGGCTCATCCAACCAAGTGACCTCGAGTGGGGGCTTCCAGATTGCCGGAAGGATCAGGTGGCTCAAGTTGGGAGTACAGCGGTGCTGCCATGACCTACTACCCTGATGGTGACCCTACTGGGCCGGCGGATGGACATCCTGGTTCTATCTTTGCTGTTGGTCATGACTGGCAGATGTATGTCTCCGAGATAA
>JAUWFX010000034.1 GCA_030606765.1 Dehalococcoidia bacterium | reverse complement strand
TGCGGAGAGAGGCTATGTCGATGATGTGATAGACCCTTCAGATACCAGAAAAGTCATAAACAGGGCACTGGATGTTCTGGAAGGGAAATGTGTGGCTAGGCCATGGAGAAAGTATTCCAACATTAATCTTTAAGAAAGGAGTAGGAAGGTGGATTTCAGCTTCACAGAGGAACAAAATAAATTTAGACAGGATGTGCGGAACTTTTTAGAAGAGGAGATAAAGAAGGGGTATTGGGAACCTGCCTGTGATGCCTGGGTACAAGGCTTTGACCCTGAATTTACCAAACGGGTGGCACGGAGGAACTGGATAGGTCTGACGTGGCCTAAAGAGTATGGGGGGCAGGAGCGCAGCCATGTAGATAGACTTATCCTTACCGAAGAAATGCTCCGCTATGGAGCGCCGGCAGCTTGTCACTGGTTTGGTGACCGACAGGTAGGAGGTGCTATCCTCTCCTTCGGCTCAGAAGAGTTAAAGAAGGAATTTCTGCCCAGGATTGCCAAAGGAGAGGCTTATTTTGGTCTAGGAATGAGCGAACCGGGAGCTGGTTCTGACTTGGCCTCGCTGCAAACCAGGGCAGTAGAAGATGGTGATTATTATGTAATTAACGGGCAAAAGACCTGGGCTAGCTGCGCCTCCTTTGCTCGCTACTTTGATGTGTATGTCCGAACAGACCACGAGGTGCCAAGGCATAGGGGTATTAGTGAGTTTATCGTGGATGCACAGTCGCCTGGCCTCAGTCGTATCCCCATGACTGATATTACCGGCACCGAGGCTTGGAACGATGTCTTCTTTGACAATGTCCGCGTGCACAAGAGATATTTGGTGGGGGAGAAAAATCGTGGCTTTTATCAAGTCCTCCACCAGCTTGATTACGAGAGGAGTGGCATGGAACGCCTCATGGGCAATTATCCCCTCTTTGAGGCCATCATACAGTTTGCCAAGGATAATAAATTGTCTCAGGAGCCTGTCATTCGCAATAAGCTAGCACAACTCCAGATTGAATTTGAGGTGGGACGCTTGCTTATTTATAGAGTGGCTTTGGTCATGGAAGAAGGGCGGGCCCCTAATTGGGAATCTGCCATGTCCAAGGCCTATTCCACGGAATTTGAGAAACACCTGGCTGGCGTAGCTATGGAGGTCTTGGGTCCCTATGGACAGTTGATGTCGGGTTCCATGTTAGTCCCTCTGCGGGGCATGGCCTTGCATTCCTACTTGAGCTCTAAGGGTTACAGTCTGCAAGCAGGCACAACGGAAATCTTAAAAAATATCCTGGCTGTACGGGGATTGGGATTACCAAGCTCATAAGCCGTCACTTTGAGCGAAGCGCAGGGTTCAATGGTTCAAAGATTCTTCGTCGGCAGCTCAGAATGGCGCTTGGAATGTTCGATACAGGAGGATATCTATGAAGTTAACTCTTACTGAAGAACAAGAAATGCTAAAAAAGACAGCCCGCAACTTCCTGGCTGATAAGTGCTCAAAAACATTCGTTAAACAGATGGAGAAAAGTGAGACAGGCTATTTCAGAGAACTTTGGCAGGAGATGGGTGAGCTGGGCTGGATGGGCTTGGCCTTCCCCGAAGAATATGGCGGCGGCGATATGAGTTTCCTCGACCTGGCAGTATTATTAGAGGAAATGGGACGTGCTTGTTTACCCGGCCCTTTTTTCTCCACAGTGATTCTTGGAGGCCTGTCCATCTTGGACCTCGGCAGCGAAGAGCAAAAACAGGAGTACCTGCCTAAGCTAATCCGTGGGGAGAAAATCTTCACCTTAGCCCTCACCGAACCCGGCTATCACAATTACGATGCCTCTTCAGTCACAGTCGAGGCTGCTCCCGATGATGGCAACTATACCATCAACGGCACAAAACTGTTTGTTCCTGATGCTCATATTGCTGATTACTTGCTATGCGTCACCAGAACCAAACCCAAAGACGGAATCACTATATTCTTGGTCGACGCCAAGAATCCCAGAATAAACTACACCACTCTAAAGACCATCGCTGGTGATAAGCTATGTGAGGTGGTTTTTAACCAAATGCCAGTACCCAAAGCTACCATTTTGGGCCGGCTGAACCAGGGATGGAGCGCAGTGCAAAAGATAATTGAGCGGGCAGCGATGGGAAAATGTTGTGAGATGGTCGGCAACATCCAGCGAGTATTGGAGATGACCGTAGACTACGCCAAGGAAAGGAAACAATTTGACCGTCCCATTGGCAGCTTTCAAGCCATACAGCACTATTGCGCCGATATGGCAACCGATGTTGATAGCGCCAGGTTTAGCACCTACCAGGCAGCCTGGATGTTAAGTGAGGGACTTTCCTGCACCAAAGAAGTGGCCATAGCCAAGGCCTGGATAGGCGAGGCCTCCCAGCGCGTCTTTGCTCTGGCGCACCAAATTCACGGGGCTATTGGCGCTACCATAGAACATGACTTGCATTATTACACTAGGCGTGCCAAGGCTGCCGAGCTTACCTTTGGCGATGCCAATTTCTATCGGGAAGTAGTTGCCCGAGAAATGGGGTTGTGAGTGTGTTGAGTCGCAACTGAATCGAAACAGGGCCTGAGCGATTGACGTGCTTGTCAGTGCTGGATATACTCCTGCCAGTCTGGCAGCGCGATGGAAAATGTTGAAGGGCTGCAAAATACAGCACGAAAGAGGTGATTGCTATGGAAGTCAGGAAAGTAGGTGTAGTTGGCTGTGGGTTTATGGGTGAGGGCATTGTTCAGGTCTGTGCTCAGTCTGGGTATGAGGTGATGGTTATAGAAATCAGCGAACAGATTCTCAGCAAGGGCATGGGAACAATAGAATGCTACCTGAGCCGGGGTGTGAAGAAGGGCAGGATATCTCAGCAGGACAAAGACTTGACTCGGTCTCGTATCAAGGGGAGCGTCAGACTGAAGGACCTGAGTGACCGCGACCTGGTTATAGAAGCTATCCCCGAGGATATGGAACACAAGAAGAAGGTTTTTGTCCAGCTGGACAGCATCTGTCCTGGGCATACCATCCTTTGCTCCAACACATCCTGTCTATCTGTTGCAGAGCTTGCTCGAGCAACCAGCCGCCCGGACAGGGTAATGGGGATACACTTTCTCTCCCCCGTGCCGCCGAGCAAGCTACTCGAGATTGTCAGGGCAGACACAACCAGTGGGGAGACACTGGAGACAGTAAAGGCTTTCGGCCGCTCACTTGGAAAGGAAATCCTTGTCGCAAAAGATACTCCTGGGTTCATTTTCAACTATCTACTGTTGGCGTTGACGGGAGCTGCCGTGCGCCTGCTGGAGAATGGAGTAGCCAGCGCAGAGGATATTGACAAAAGTATGACCCTTGGGCTGGGTCATCCTATAGGGCCACTGGCTCTAGCCGACTTTAACGGTCTGGACGTTGGCTATATGGTAAGCTGTGCGATGTATGAAAGGGGCAAGGATCCCTGCCTGGCCCCCTCTACTATCCTGAAAAAGCTGGTCGATTCTGGTCGTTTGGGACGTAAGACGGGTGAAGGGTTCTACAAGTATAAAAAAGAACAGTAGTGCACTAAAGAAGATTAGCTAAGGTCGTTAAGCTTCGTTTCCAGATTTTTTTGCCTTAAGGATACTGTTAAATCTCCTCGAGTTCTTTCTATAATAACTCGTATAGTGTCGGTAGTTCGCCTCAAGCCATGAGCGAGCAATCCCGGGAAGTCCATGGTTATCAATATTCCGTAAATTTCATCCATTATAGTCAGTAGTTCCTCGCAACGTGAGAAGTCATCTCGCCTTAGACTATCTAAAATATACCTCCGTAACTCTCCCACGGATTCGCCCAAGCCATCAAGGTAGGCAGCATTGCTTACGCCCAGTGTTCCTGGCTTCGGCAAGTCTTTCCCGGCAATCAAAGCTGAGGTTATATACCCTTCAGCGAACTCCTTTTGAGCGTCGTGGATGAACCCTGAGTGAAGTAGCTTTCCGTGGCTGGCCAGGTCGTGGTTTAGTTCTCGAACTAATTCGTGAGCTGAATCAAGGAGTTGCTTTGCCTTATCGTGCTCCTGGCGATGCACGGCACGTATGGCATCACCGCTGTAGCGGATGACCTGACGGCAACTACGCAAGGCTTTCTCTCGCGCCTTATCTTCAGCCGCAAAGTAGGGACGAAGCTTCGCAGCGATGAGCTCCAAATCTTCTACTGGTTTTGACATTTCTCTTTCGTCAAGTCCATTCTTGCGACCAATTTTCGCACAGCTCCCCTAACATCTTTCTCGCCCAAAACAGCACTAATCACAGCTACGGCATCAGCGCCAGCAGCCACCACTTCACCAACGTTATTCTGGTTTATACCGCCGATGGCTACTAGAGGGATAGACACTATTCGCTTGAGTTCTTTGAGTATATTCACTCCCACTACAGTGGCTTCCCTTTTCGTTGTCGTGGGAAATATAGAGCCCACGGCAATATAATCCGCTCCTTCATTTTGAGCTTTTGTAGCCTGAACCAGTGTGGTGACGGAACAGCCAACTATTTTGTCTATGGGCAATTCCCTGCGGACTACAGGCAGGGGCAGGTCTTCCTGCCCAATGTGAAGCCCATCGGCATCAACAGCCATAGCCAGGTCGAGGTAATCATTTATTATAAATAGAACATCCGCTTGACTACAGAGCTCATTGAGCTTTTGCGCTATAAGTAGCAGTTCCCCCTTTTTACTTTGCTTGTCGCGAAGTTGGATTACCCTGGCACCACCCTCAATAATTTGGCCGGCAATGTCCAGCTCATTCCTGCCTGCCAGAAATTGCCGATCCAAAATAACGTAAAGCCCAGCTATCCTTTCTATTTTGTCCCGGCGTGATATTCGGGAAATCAAATCTCGCTCTAAGGTATAAAGGGCAAACCTCGCCTGTTCAAAGCTGGCTGAATTCAGCATTGGACTTATCTCTGGCAATTTGGCCAGCTCTTCCACCACGCGAAGAGATTCTTCCACCCTTTTAGCATTGGCGGTGACTAAATCCAATAAGCCCTGCAGTGAGGTCGTTTTCATATTTATTTCCTTCTTCCCTGGAGGGATACGGTAAGGGTTACCAACATCATGTTCTGAATCTCTCTGAGATAAGAGCCCTATACTCAGTGATTCAGTCTCCCGGGCTAAATCATGACGTAGAGTCTTTAACCGCTGGCACAGTTCAGCATCGTTGAGAAGAAAGCGAGCGACATCTTCCAGAACCCGCAAGCCTTCACTGGAGCGGTTTAGATTGGCATCAATCATACGCAGCGGTTGGTGAGGCACTTGCTAGATCCTTCAGCGGCTCAGGTAACATGCCTTCCCTGGCTGCTTGTATTTTCTCCTGAATCTGAGACGGTAGCTCCTGTCCCATGTCTTGAAACTTCTTTTCCACCCAGCGGCCGATATTCCGGGGGTCTTTGTAATAATCCTCACCGGAGTGCATTGTAGGCTCGCCGCTCTCTTCCCATAACATCTTCAACGGCTTATGGTAGGCAAAGCCAGAAATAGCACGAGATAAGTTGGTATTGCCACAGGATGAACATTTTGGAGCAAAGGGAGCAGAGATATCCCTTACCAAAAAAGACAGTCTCCTGTGGCAGTTCTGACAAATAAATTCATAAATGGGCATGGGACACCTTCCCGTTCAACCACTCTCAGACTTGCTTTCCCCTTGGCCAGAGAACTCTTTCCTTTTTTCTTCTATCTGGGTAACGGGCCATTCACCTCTCTCTATTCTCTCAGTTATTTCCTCATATTCCGGAGGGGATTTCTCACCGCTACTCATTCTCTTGTTCCATTCGACTATTGCTCTGGGGTCATCGCGCATCATGCCCTGGGTCAGCTCACGGTCGGAAAGTATGTCTTCATAAACATCCCTGTATGTTTTCTGTACGGAAAAAGTAGAGAATATCCGCTTGAGCTCGCTATTGCCACAGCGAGGGCAAGGTGGTGGGGGCACAGAGGAGCTCTGCAGATATGAACTAACAATTCGGCGGCAGGAATTGCACCAATACTCATAAATAGGCATTTTTCTCTACCACGGAAATTTTAACACAACTCCTTCCTTCGACCAAATCGTGCTGGAGAAATATGACTCCTCTTCCTCCTCTTCCTCCTCTTCCTTTGTCTTTGCGAGAAGCGTAGCGACGAAGCAATCTCAAAGGAATTATTTGAGATTGCCACGCATCTTTCAGGTGCTCGCACTGACAGTAGTGAAGGGACTCGTATATCCTCGCTTTTTTCTTATGAAAAAATTATGAGACAGCTAGATTTTGTTAAGGATAGCCTGGCTCTTTGCCCAGAACAGCCACTGCGGCTACTTGAGGGGGGCCACCGAAGGTCTGTGATATACCAAGCTTGGCATCCTTTAGTTGACGCTCAGGCGATTGAGCCTTGCCCTGGAGTTGTTTGTAAACTTCGTAGGTCATCCTGAGGCCGCTAGCACCTACCGGGTGCCCAAAGCATTTCAGCCCACCATCGCTATTTACGGGCAAGCCGCCGCCAAGCTCAAAGAAGCCAGAATCGATGTCTTCCTTGGCTTTGCCTTCTTGGCTAAAGCCAAGGAGTTCGTAAAGAAGCAACTCAGTGCTAGTAAAGCAATCGTGAATTTCAGCAATGTCGATTTGCTCTCGGGGATTCTTTACCCCAGCTTGTTCGTAAGCTTGGCGGGACGAATTTATGACTTCCTCAAAATGGAGCCAATCGAAAGCCGGGCGGTTCTGGGGAAGTAGAGCATCATGAGCTGCACCTACGCCCTTTATATAGATAGGATCGTCTCTGTATTTTCTAGCCTGGCTGGCGGGAACCAAGAGGGCTGCAGCACCGCCGTCACTGTTGCCACAGCAATCAAAAAGACCCAGAGGCCAGGCGATAATAGGAGCATTCATCACCTGTTCTAAGGTTACTTGGTTATGGAAATGAGCCTTGGGGCAAAGGCTACCGTTGTAATGGTTTTTAACCGCAATCTTGCCAATGATGCGTTTACCCTCTTCAGGGCTCAGTCCGTAATTGTAGAAATATCGAGTGGCGATCATGCCAAACGAGCCAGGCGCAGTACGGCGTGCCTCCAGTACTGTGCTCATGCCCCGTCCGCTCCCCAGTCCAGGGAAGCCAGTATCCTTGAGCTTCTCCACACCCAGTACCAAAACTAAATCATACATACCACAAGCGACACCAAAGCACGCATTCCTCAGAGCCTCATGCCCAGTGGTACACCAATTCTCCACTCGACTCATGGGTATTCCGTGTAGCTTCAATGGTCCCGCCAGATGAGTACAGCCAATGCCGACCACCGGTTGGGTGACACTCCCATACCAACAAGCCTGAATATCCTTGGGATCAATCCCGGCATCTTCGTAAGCCTCATATGCAGCCTCTATGGCCAGGTCATCCAGTCCAGCGTCCCATCTTTCGCCAAACTTAGTGCAGCCCATACCAATAATGGCAACTTTATCCTTTATACTCTCCATTTATCTACCTTCCCTTGGTTATTAGCTCACGACTCTCTCTTTTCCTCACCTTCGTAAACTTCTGGAAATATTTCCCTTCTCCTAAACCTTTGCCAGTCCGGCTTCTTTTTCTGCCAGAATGCGTTCTTCCAGTGTTCAGCTTCCTCCGAAGCGTAATATTTCCAGAGATACTGTGCTGCAACTGCCTCTATGCCCCGCATATAGGTAGTTGCAGCGTTGAAGCATGCTTTGATGCCAGCTATAGCTCCAGGACTTTTCCCCAATATTTCATTACACCATTTGTCCACTTCTTCTTCCAACTTATCTGCTGGCACTACCTTGTTCACCAGTCTCATCTCCAAGGCTTCTTCAGCAGTATATCGGCGGCAGAGATACCAAATTTCCCTTGCTTTCTTTTCTCCCACCACCGTCATTAAATCAATAACGCCTACACCCGGGTCAAAACTTCCCACCAATGGGCCGACCTGCCCAAAGACGGCATTTTCTGAAGCTATGGAGAGGTCACAAATCTGCTGATAGACTTGCCCCCCTCCTATGGCATAACCATTCACTGCTGCGATAACCGGCTTGGGCATCTCCCGTATCAGGGTTTTGACCATTAAATCCTTCTCTAACATTCCCTTCCGATAGCCGGCTTTTGCTTCCTTGGCATCGCCACCGGTACAAAATGCCTTATCACCAGCGCCAGTAAACACCACCACGCCTACGGTAGCATCATTTGCCGCATCCTCGAAAGCTTTTATCAGTTCATCCTGAGTGGAGGTAGTAAAAGCGTTGTATGCCTCGGGTCTGTTTATGATTACCCTGGCTACTCCGGGCCTCTTTTCATAGATGATATCTTTAAAATCAAACCCTGGTACCCTTTTCCATTTTCGCTCTGCCATTGCTCATCCTTTCATCCTGATATTTCACCTTATAGGTCGGCATTTCCAAAAATAGTTGTACATGCCCGCACCTTCATATAGTCTCCTGAAAGTCATCTCTACCGGCATACCCACCTTTACCTCGCCGGGGTCACAATCCGTCATGGGAAGATACGCTCTGGTATTTTGGTAGTCAAACTCTACCCCTATCTGGGGTATTGTAGGGTCGTCACTTCTGCCAGCCAGGTTATCCAGGGTAAAAGTAAACACCTTGGCTTTTTTATCCGAGAGCCTGACTTCCTCAAAATTATCCTTGCTTCGGCAGTTATAGCAAACCCTTTCTATGGGGAAAGTGACGGTACCGCAATTCTTGCACTTGCTACTGTGCATGCGAATGGCCCAGTTGCGCTCCCTCCAGCTAGTGGTCGCTGCCGGAAAGAGCCTGAACGGTTCACCAGGTTGAGGCTCTAACAGTCCTCTATAGCTAAGATACTTTGCATAGCTAGGAAGAGGTCTCCTGGAATCCAAATATCCCTTCACACCTCTTCTGTTACCCTTGACCCTTTCAATTTCTTCCGTCACGTTGAGCAGGAAGGCGTCGCAACCACTACCATAGCTAGCCACCAGGATCTTGTCACCAGCCTTAGCTTCCTCCAGAGCAGCCACAAGCATAAGCAAAGCGTGCGCACAACCAGTAATGCCCACATTGCTGATAAGCAAATCTTGAAGCTGCATCTTAACATCAAACCCCAAGCGGCGCGCTAGCCCTTGCTGCGCTCTCGACGTGGGAGCATAAAGCACAGCTTTGGTGATATCTTGGACGGAGAGAGCTTTCTTTCGCAGTAATCCTGAAATTACTCTCTCCATATTTTCTGTATAGCCGTGCTCGATGATGAAGCGGTCTTCCCAAGATTGGACATAGATATCTTTGTCTAGTCTCCACACATCATATAGTTCGTTGGATAGGGAATGACTGCCTTCCACCGTGATGGCAGGTTTGGCAGTATTGCCAATCAGCAAAGCTGCTGCAGCATCACCGAAGGCCTGTTCATAGTTTGACCGGGGATAACCTATGCGGCAATCAGAGGCGGCCACCAAGACTTGGCTGGCAGAGCCACTGACCACGGCGTCCAACGCTGCTCTGAATGCTGCCGTCGCTGCTCTCAAGCTGTTGCCAAAGTCAGCCGTGATAATTTCAGGTCTTAAGTCGGCAGCCATGGCCACCAAGGTAGAGCATTCCTTCTCCTTATAAGGCGAGGTAGTGGATGCAAAATATAAGCCATCTACCTTTTCTCGTTTTAAGCCAGCTAAACAGTCAATCGCAGCCTCACTTGCCATGGTGATAGTGTCCTCGTCGTTGTTGGCTACGCTCCTTTCACCCCTAGTTGAGGCACTTCCCCAAGCCTCGGCGATAGCATCTCGAGCGAGCCGCCATAACGGTATATAGGAACCGTATGAAATAATGCCAGCCATGAATTGAATCCTCCTTTATTTTTACTCGTCGAATCCCCGTCCACCTTCCTACCAAAATCCCCATCTCCGACTTTTGACAGCCAATTTTTTAGCGTACCTCGGCCTGTCTATAGATTATGCCCCTTGCACTGGGGTTGTCAATGGTGAAGGCCTTGCAGCATTGCCTGCCCTCTAGTGCAAGGCTCTCTTCGCCTACAGTAGATTTAAGCAGCAGCTGGTCGGGGTGCCTGAGAATGTTTTGACACGAACACGATTCTGTATAGGCTACTCCAAGTAGAGTATCCTGCTGCAACTATTGCATTGGATTAAATCGCCGGCTTTAGCCTTTTGCCATTGACTCGTAGGCACGGTGATGTGGCATCCCTGACATTTTCCCCTCTCCACTTTGACTACAGCTTGTCCTCTTGTTAGCCTGATTCGCTCATAAGTGTTGAGGGCTTCAGAGTCAATCTGCTGCGCTAGTCCATTACGGTCCCCTCTGAGCCTGGCAAGTAGAGCTTCAATTTCGCTTTTCCTTTGCCCAAAAGTTTCTTGTCTCTGCTCCCATTCCCGTTTCAGTCGTTCAATTTCTTCGGCGGTAGTTTTTACCCTGGCTTCTATTTCTTCCACCTGGCTCATTAATCCTAAGAGGGCATCTTCTTTCGGCCTAATTTGGCTCTTAAGGCCCTTGACTTCTTTCTCAAGGTTAACCAGTTCCTTGGGATCCTTGGTTGTGCCACTGTAAAGTTTGCCATCAATCCGCCTGACTTTCTCTTGAAGGTCTTCCAGTTCCCATTCAGAACTCTTTTGCTTTCTCCTCGCGTCTTCCAGTTGTTCTTTCTGTGAAGCAAGTTTAGATTCGGCGACAACCAAGGCCTTATTGTCACTTAATTGATGTTCAACTTCACTTAGCTCTTGTTGCTTCCTTTGAAGCTCTAGATCAAGCTGTTGCAATTTGTAAAGTTGCCCTGTCAAACTCATGCTGGGGCTTATTGTAGAAATGAAGTGGGCATATTGTCAAAAAATGCAGGCAGTTTCCTGGGAAAACCAGAAAGCTAAACCTCCACAATCCCGGGTTTCACACGGCGTTTTTCGGTGGCGACAATGGCGTCTATCTGGGATACAACTTCATCAAGCTTATTTTGGCGGCTTGTTATCACATAATCGAAAATCGGTAGGCTTTTTATTTCCCCTTTAGCCCTTTCCAACCTTAGAGCCAAATCTGCCGAAGACTCGCTGCGTCGCTTCCTTAACCTCTTTTCTAGTTCTTCCCCTGAAGGAGGCATAAGGAAAATAAATACTGCTTGGGGCAGGATTTCCTTGATAGTAGCAGCACCCTGAACATCTACTTTGACTATTGCATCTACCCCTTTGGACAAAGCCGAAGTTATTTCATCTTTTGGCACACCATAGTAGTTGTCGTAGACATTGGCCCACTCCAGGAACTGGTGTTTATCTATCATTTGTTGAAATTCTTTCCGAGAAAGGAAGTGATAATCCACTCCATTCTTCTCACCGGCACGCTTAGGACGTGCAGTAGCGGTAATGACATAGTGAAAGGGACGCCCTAACTTTCTCATTCTGGCAAGCACAGCATCCTTGCCTACTCCCGAAGGTCCGGAAAGAACGACGAGCAGGGGTCGAGAGCCCCTGTCGCCTCTTCGCTTCGTTCGAAGCTTCGACTCAAGGCTTCGGTCAGGTACTTCACAGCTCAACTTTTTCCTCAGACGGCATGGATGCAGTGGCTAACCTGTGAGCAATGGTCTCCGCTGTCGCGGCAGCCAACATCATGTGACCAGTATCAAAAAGAATAGCGGTCTTGGCTTTTCTGCCATGAGTGGCGTCAATTAAAAGTCCCTTTTCTCTTACTTCCCTAAGGAGTCGCTTGATTGGTTGCTGATTTATGGAAAGGAAAGCGATTACCCTATTTACAGCGATAACACTACCAAAACCGACATGAATTAATTCTGTAGCCATGCTGCCCCTCCTAACTTAATTCCTGAATTCTAATTCCAGTCGACCGCAAAATTCCTGGTAATTCACCACCTCAGAAGACCCTATTTCTGTCTCTGTCTCTGTCTCTGTCATTAGTGCTTCAACATTATTTGGCATTTAGGATTCCATGCTCAGGATTTATCAGTATTTAGTGCTTGTTGCAAAGTCTGCCAGAAAGCAGGATATGATACCTGTGCCACCTGAGCATGCTTGATGGTCGTTTCTCCTTTGGCTATCAAACCGGCTACTGCCAGGCTCATCGCCAATCGGTGGTCAAAATGGCTGTCAACCTCTGTGCCCGACAAAGACCTACCGCCATAAATGACCATGCCATCCGGCAGAGGCTCAATTTTAGCACCCAGGCGGGAAAGCTCACTTGTCACAGTGGCAATCCTGTCTGATTCCTTCACCCTCAGCTCCCCGGCATCCCTGATCACAGTTTTTCCTTTAGCAACACAACCAGCTATGGCTAACACGGGAATCTCGTCAATGAGGCGAGGGATAATATCGCCACCGACCTCTATCCCCTTTAACTCGCTAGATTCTACCACAATATCGGCTAAAGGTTCACCAGTTTCCAGTCGCTCATTATCTATTTTTAACCTGGCTCCCATAGCCAGGAGAATATCGATGATTCCCGTTCGTGTCGGGTTAATTCCACAATCCCTTATCACTATCCTGGCGTTAGGGTGAATAGCTCCGGCAACCAAAAAGTAGGCTGCTGAGCTGATGTCGCCCGGGATGCGAGGGTTGACGGGAATTAAAGGGCTGCTCAAAGGCAGCAATGAAATCGACTTTCCCTGGCTTTCCAAACTGGCTCCCATCCGTTTAAGCATCCTTTCCGTGTGGTCCCGGGAAGGGATTGTCTGGCGTAAGACAGTATTGCCGCGGGCAAAAAGACCGGCTAGTAGAATGGCTGATTTAATTTGAGCACTGGGAACAGGCAAGGTAAAATCTATACCCCGTAACTTTTTCCCCTTAATGACCA
>JAUWFX010000030.1 GCA_030606765.1 Dehalococcoidia bacterium | reverse complement strand
CCCAGCAATCATGGCTGAGGGCTTTACGTTATACTTTTTATTACGATATACTCTTTTAATAAGGGTTTTCCGGAGGCTGAGATGAATATTAAACAGACCTTGGAAGATACTGCCAGCGAAATACCACACAAAGAAGCCATTGTTCTTGGTGCTCAGAGGATTACTTATGGTGAGCTGGATGCAGCTTCTAACAGAGTAGCCAATGCCCTCCTGAAGCTGGGGATGAAAAAGGGTACCAATGTGGCCATCTTGATGTCCCATCGCCCAGAGTGGGTCATCAATTATTTCGGGGTGATTAAAGGTGGGGGTGTAGCTGTGCTGCTCAACACTGCACTTAAAGCACCTGAACTTGATTCTTTGCTGCGAGACTCCGACTCGGAAATTCTGATAACGGAGAGAAAATTTTCTCAGATGCTTTCCTCAGTTTTGCCTCATATTCCTTTGCTAAAACGCATAATTGCGGTTGATGCAGGTTCTTACACCAACATGGTAGCTAACAGCTCTCCCATATCACCGACTATCGATATAAAGGACGAGGACGAAGCTACTATATTTTACACCTCTGGCGTACTGGGGAAGCAAAAGGGCGTAGTACATACGCATGCTTCCCTTATGGGGACTCCTCCCATAGTTTCCGCAGGCATACAACGGAAAAGAGAAGATGTCATTATAGACCTTGTTCCCTTTTCTTATCTTTATGGCTTATTCGAAGTTCTTTTTGGTTCGATTATCACAGGCTCTACTGTCGTGCTTATCCCTAACTTCACTCCCAGAGCTATCCTGGAGGCTTTGGAGAAAGAAAAAGGCACGATTATCTTTGGCGTTCCTGCCATGTACAATGCCCTGGCTATGGTGCGTGACGAAGTCCTGGCAAGATATGACCTGAGTTCGCTGCGATTGGCTGTTACCGCTGGGGCAAAGTCCTTTCCCAAGCTAATGGAAACTTTGGAGGACAAGTTCGGGTTATCCCTTTATGAAGTATACGGTCTCACGGAAGCTTCAGCCGTTTCCATAAGCACCTTTAACAGCCGTGAACTTGGGACTGTCGGCAAGCCAATTTGCAGTCTTAAGATACTGGATGACAACGGCAAGGAAGTTCCCAGGGGCGAAATAGGGGAGGCTGTGTTCAATGCCCCCTGGGTGATGAAAGGATACTATAAAGCTCCTGAACTCACGGCTCAAGTCCTTAAGGATGGCTGGTTTTATACCGGAGATTTAGTCAGGATGGATGAAGAGGGCTACCTGGAGTATATAGAGAAGAAGTCGTTCATAATAGTCACGTCTTCTGGACTTAAGATTGGTCCGTCAGAAGTTGAATTCGTGCTGCTGAGCCACCCTAGCGTAGCTGAGGCAGCCTATGTAGGTATTAACGATGGTTATGGAGGACAGATACCCACAGCCTTCGTAGTGCTTAAAGAAGGGCAACCTGCCACGGAAAAAGAGCTGTCCAACCTTTGTTACCAAAACCTGGCTGATTTTAAGCTCCCTAAGAGAATTGAATTTGTAGACGACATACCTAAAACTAGCTCGGGGAAGATAGCTAGAAAGAAACTCAAAGAAACAGAGTTAACCCAGAATTAGCTGAAAAGGTAGCTATCAGCGTTGGCTATCTTGTTCTCAAAATTGACAATAGCGTGAAGTCCGCGCAAATTATCCGGAGTTGTTCCATAACATCCATTAATGTCATTCTGAGCCCTTCACCTCTTGTCATTGCGAGCACCTGGAAGGTGCGTGGCAATCCCATTTGTCCCGGTGGGATTGCTTCGTCGCAAAGCTCCTCGCAATGACGGAAGGGGGGTTGCCATTCTGAGCGTAGCGAAGAATCTAATTTCACATTATCCTAATGTTGACGTGGTTAACACTTATTGATAACATCATGAACTGAGCCGTGCTAGGCGGGGAGCTAGCGGTGCCCTGTACCCGAAAACCGCTATAGCGGGGCTGAATTCCTGCTTGAGGTTTACGGCCGGCTAGATTCGTTTTTGCTGAGCGGTGTTGATAATCGGGTTCTATGCAACTGGAGACTATGAACCCCGTCAGGTCCGGAAGGAAGCAGCGGTGAGTAGCATTTCCAGTGTGATATAGAGTTGCCTGGTTGGAGCTAGCTGGCAAAGACAGCTTCCCGGTTTGGGAATCGAGAGCAGGTGCACGGCTTATGAAATTCAGAATAGATAGAAAAAAGTTCACAGATGGATTTCTTAGGGCTTGAAGGTAAAACAGCAATTGTTACTGGGGGTGGCTCCAATATTGGGCGGGGCATAGTTCTGGCTTTTGTTGAGCAAGGAGCGAACGTGGCCATAGCCGAACTGGATGAAGCTCAAGGAGCTAAAGTAGCTAAGGAAGCCAATACTCCAGGCAAGGGCAAAGTTGAGAATATAAAGACAGACGTAACCGACTGGGATTCGGTTCAGGCGATGGTGAAGCAAACACTGGATAAGTTTGGTCAGGTAGATATATTGGTCAACGTTGTTGGTTGGGTCAGGGACGACCTTTTTGTAAGGAAACTCAGAGAGGATTGGGAAAAGGAGATAGCCCGCAATTTTTGGAGCGATATAAACTGCACTAGAGCCGTTCTAGACCATATGATTGAGCGGAAGTACGGAAAGATCATCAGCATTGGTTCTGATGCTGCCAGAGTAGGGCAGTTGAGAGAAGCTGTTTACAGTGGCTGCAAGGGTGCTGTGGTTTCTATGACAAAGTCTTTAGCCAGGGAACTTGGCCGCTATGGGATAAACGTCAATGTGGTTTGTCCAGGTGTTGTTGTTCCTGTAAACAGAGATGTTACTACTTCGGAGAGCATGTGGACCGATGAGATGATGAAAGTATTTGGCACCCCAGAAGCGCTAGAGAAAATAGCTAAAGGTATCCCTCTGGGACGGCTGGGGGCACCAGATGATATAGCCAATGCTGTTCTGTTCTTGGCCTCAGACCGAGCTAACTTCATAACTGGACAGACTATCAGCGTTGATGGTGGTTACACCATGGCGTAAGAAATTTTAAAAGCCTCAAATAATCAAGGTGGTGACGAACATGGCAATAAAAAAGGTATGTGTTATTGGTTCGGGGACTATGGGCAGTGGCATAGCTCAAGTAGCGGCACAGGCAGGCTATGAGACAACCATGGTTGACGTAAAACAGGAGTTTCTTGACCGTGGTATGAGCATGATGAAAGCCAGCCTGGGTAAATTTGTGCAAAAAGAAAAAATCAAGCAGGAGGAAATGCATGAAGCTCTGGCGAGACTTCATGCCTCAGTTGACATGAAAAATGCCGCTAAAGATGCTGATTACGTTATAGAGGCGGTATTTGAGCGGGCGGAGGTCAAGCTGCCGATATTTGGACAGCTTGAAGAAATTTGCCCCAAAGAGACAATCCTGGCTTCTAATACATCCGGAATACCAGTAAGTCTACTGGCATCCGCGACCAGGCGCCCCGACAAGGTTATCGGCACACACTTTATGAACCCCGTACCGTTAATGAAGGGGGTAGAAATAGTGAAGACTTTCCTTACATCAGAGGAAACTTTGAAGGTAAGCCTCGATTTCGTCAAATCTCTGGGGAAGGAAACAGTCGTAGTTAAAGATTCCCCGGGATTTGTAACCAATAGAATAGTAACCTTGGTCTTAAATGAGGCAGCCAAGCTATTGGAAGAGAATTTAGCCAGCATAGAGGATATAGATAAAATAGAGAAATTATCACACAACTGGCCTATGGGCCCATTCGAGTTGGCAGACATGGTTGGTATAGACGTTATAGTTGACCTCTTAGAAGGGATTTACCAACAGACTGGATGGGAAAGATATAAACCAGCTCCATTATTGAAAAGGATGGTCGAAATTGGATACACAGGAAAGAAAGTGGGCAAGGGCTTCTATCAATTGTTCGGATAAACTGACACTTTTTTATCGGCAATTACTTCGCCAATTTGGTGTCAAACCCAAAAAAAGCTTAGGGCAGCATTTCCTTATAGATGAAACTGTATTAGAGCGTATTTTATCTGCTGCCGCGCTTAGCCCCGGGGACATTGTAATTGAGATAGGTCCGGGCCTGGGTATACTAACTGAGGGGTTAGCCAAACAAGGAGCCAGGGTCATTGCTGTTGAGCTTGATTCCAAATTAGTTGCCCTGCTGAAAAGACGACTGGCCGCCTTCCCTGATGTCGAAATTATCCATGCTGATATACTTAGGGTTACCCCCCGGCAAATCCTAAAACAAAAGCTAGCCGTCTCCGCACTTTTCCAAGGGTATAAAGTTATAGCTAATCTTCCTTATTACATTACTTCACCGTTATTGCGCCACTTTTTCGAGGCGCTGCTCCAACCCTCAGAAATGGTAGTAATGGTACAGAAGGAAGTTGGCGAAGCTATGGCTGCTACCCCTGGTAATATGAGCTTGCTCAGTGTTAAGACTCAGTTCTATAGCAAGCCTAGTATTATATCCTATGTGCCAGCGGCAAGTTTTTATCCCCCGCCGAAGGTGGATTCAGTTATTTTACGCCTGGATGTTTACTCTCAGCCGCCTATCGAGGTCCCCAATGCCGCTAGTTTTTTTGATGTAGTTATGCATGGTTTCAGTTCTCCTCGTAAGCAGCTTCACAATTCTCTGGCTCACTCGTTAGATATGCCGCCCAGCCAGGTTACTTTATTACTGGAGAAGACTGGAATAGAGGGTAAACGGCGAGCTGAAACTCTTAGCTTGGAGGAGTGGAGGGAGCTCTGGAAAGTCTTTGCTCCCTTTTCAAAAAGATTATAGTGTTGACTGTTTATGCCCCGGCTAAAATAAACCTCGTCCTCGAAGTGCTGGGCAAGGATAATGATTATCACCAAATCTCCAGTATTGTCCAGTCGATAGGCTTATGTGACGTTCTAAATTTCCAATTAGACGAGGAAGTATGCTTTGAATGCGATGTGCCCGGCTTAAAGCGCCATAACCTGGTAACACAGGCGGCCACCCTGCTTAAGGAATGCACAAAATGTAGTCTGGGGGCACGAATCGAGCTTCGCAAGCATATACCCTGGGGTGTGGGATTGGGGGGAGGTAGCAGCGATGCCGCTGCCACACTCTTAGCTCTCAACGAGCTCTGGGGATTGGGGTTGCCGCTTTCTGATCTGGTCCATTTAGCATCGAAGCTGGGCTCGGATGTCCCCTTCTTTATCCATAAAGGCACGGCTCTGGTAGAGGGGAAGGGAGAAAAGGTAACCCCGTTGCCGTCCTTGCCTGCAACCTACTTTGTATTGATGGTGCCGCCATTACCTAAAATCTCGGACAAAACAAGGCAAATGTATAATAATTTGCGCGCTGCTGATTTCACCGGAGGCCAGTTTGTTCAACGGGCCCTGTCATCTTTGAGACAGGGGAAAGCTATTGACCGTAGTCTTATATTTAATGTCTTCGAAATGGTAGCCTTTAATTTCTTCCCCGGGCTGGACAAATATCGGAAGACTCTGAAAGAATCCGGAGCCCCGGGAGTTTATCTCGCGGGCTCCGGACCATGTCTTTTTACTTTTTCCTCTGAAGAGAGGCAGGCCAAAGTGATAAGTTTAAACTTGAGAGGACAAGGGCTGGAATGCTACTTGACGTCTCTTTTTCCCGGGGGCTAGAACACTCTTCTCTGAAGGGAAAAGATTAAAGTGAAGTGAAAATATGAGTATAGTGGAGCAAATCAAGCGAAATAGGTGGCTTCTGGCGACGATTTATGCTGTTATCATTCTTGGTCTCAGCGTCGGCCTTTATTTCCTCCTTCGATATCTGATGGCCTATTTTGATTTTTCAGTCGAAGGGTTTGCCACTACAGCTTACCTGGTTGTTTTTGTAACCTCTCTGATAAGTAACGCCAGTATTATTGTTCCAGTACCTATTTTCGTCGCCATAATGATAACAGCGGCATCGAAGTGGGACCCTATTCTTGTAGCTCTTATAGCTAGTAGCGCTGGCACTTTGGGGGAAATAACGGGCTATTATGTTGGTTACTTAGGGAAAAAGATAATAATCACTGAGACTACACCAGGATATGAGAAACTTGTGGGCTGGATGAAGCGACATGGCCCGTGGGGCATTTTCCTTCTCTCACTTCAACCTATATTGCCATTTGACGTAGCCGGGCTCCTGGCCGGAGCCTCTAAACTACCGCTATGGAAGTTTCTCTTGCCTTGCTGGGCAGGGAAGTTTCCCAAGTATCTTTTGGCCTGCTATGTTGGCCCAGCAGTCTTGAGTCTTCTCCCTCCCTTACCGTTCTAGCTTCAGTGATAGAGAGAGGGCCAGTTTTTTTTCGTCTGCCCTGGTTCTAACCTCTCCGTCTAATTTTGCCTTATGCAATACCTGGAGGACCTTTCCCATCTCCGGTCCCACGGAGATGCCCAGTCCTTTTAGCTCTTCCCCATCGAGGGCAGTTCTTACATAGCGCAGTTTTGTGAGAAACAGTTGGAGAGAGCGGTGTACCGTTGAAGATTCTGAAGCTATGGCATTTGCCTGTATCGCCAGAGGCTCATATTCCCGGAGCAAATAATAAATCTCGCTGCGTTTCAGGGAGGACTTGTCCAGGAGGGGAAGCCTGGTCTTGAGGCGGAGCGTATCGCGTATGGCTCGGGATAATTTTGCCGTTATGTTTAGATGGGCGAGAAATTGCTCAATACTCTTTTCACTAAATGAATAAATAAGAAGGCAGAAATAGAGCGAGAGCAATTGGTTGGGCTTCTTCAGCCGGCGCGCTTTGTCAAATTTCTCAGCTATCCAGCCATCGCCTTTGAGGAAGGCGTTTATTCTTAACAGCACTCCCAGCTCAGCAAGCCGCTTGATAGCCAATTCCGGCTGTTTTTCCTTAAAAATTAGTTCTAGCTCGTGCCTGATTCGGTCGCCGCTTATTGTATCCAGCATAGGAATATCCCGTTTAAGTAACTGAGCAGTTTGTGCTTCGAATTGAAAGCCAAACCGTTGCTCATAACGGACGCCTCGTAGAATCCTGGTGGCATCGTCGCTGAAGCTTCCGGTATGCAAAATACGAATGAGACGGTGCTCCAGGTCGCTTTTACCTTGATAGGGGTCGACCAACTCCCCATAATCGTCTGCAGCTAGAGATATAGCCATAGTATTGATAGAGAAATCTCTACGGACGAGGTCATCCTTGAGGGTGCCCGGGTTCACCGCAGGCAGTGCCCCCGGTCTGGCATAGGTTTCCTTTCGCGCTGTCGCCAGGTCCAGGGTGAACTTCTCATACCTGAGCTTGGCGGTGCCGAAGCGATGGTGGGCAAGCAACTTTGCCTGACTGGTTTCAGCCACTTGTTGAGCCAGTTTCACCGCATCGCCCTCGACTACCAAGTCCAGGTCGAAATTGGGATAACCTAGAAGCAGGTCTCTTACTACACCACCGACGAGATATACCCTTTGCCCCAGCCTAGCAGCCTGTCCGCTGACATCCTTGACTAGCTCCAGGAGTTGCTGGGGGAGATATTGCTCTATTTGTCGGGCTAAATTCATTACATTATTATTATATCAGCACTTCCATTGCCGTCGTATAACGTAATGCCCATAACCATAGTATATAATAAGGAAAGCCGGAAGCATGGAAGCTAAAAGGCAGGAAGGCCACAGGAAAAGACTGCGGGAAAGGTTCAATCAATCGGGGCTGGCAGCATTCCTCGACTACGAAATTGTGGAACTAATGCTGACGCTGGGGACGCCTCGCAGTGATTGTAAACCGCAAGCCAAAGAAGCCATGAAGCGGTTCAAGACTCTGAGAGGTGTTTTAGAGGCTCCTCCGGGGGAATTGCAGAAGATTAAAGGAATAGGCCCAACCCACATCTTTGCAATCAAATTCATGCAGGATGTCGCCAGGGAGTTTCTTAAGGAACAAGTTCTCGATAAACCCTACTGCCGGTCCTCCCGGGAGGTCTTCGATTATCTGTACCATTCTATGCGAGACCTGAAGAAAGAAGTCTTCAAGGTCATGTTCCTTGATTCCCAAAATCGCGTTGTCGAGATTGAAGACCTCTTTGAAGGGACATTGAACGCCAGTGCTATTTATCCTCGCGAAATTATCCAGGGCGCCGTAAAACATAATGCTGCGGCCTTAATCTTTGTCCACAACCACCCCGCCGGGAATCCTCAGCCCAGCGATAACGATAAACAAACCACCCAGGATTTAGTGTTCGCCGCAAATATTATGCAGATTAAGGTCCTTGACCACATCATAATAGGCGAGAATAGATACTTCAGCTTTGCCGATGCCGGCTTGATTGAGGAATATAACTCGGCCTTCTTAAGCCTTAAAGACGAAAGAAGAGCTTAAGCCAGAGTGGAATTGAGTTTGTCCTGTAGTGTTCAAAGGCCGCTTTAAAAGCACAATCGGCCCTGATATATCTGGCCTTCCTGTGTGGCGAATTTGAAAACGGACTTTACACCGTTAAGCTTTTAGAGATATGCTGCAGACCAGAATCTATTATATTTGTACGATTTATGGGAGTAACAATTGAGTAGAGCAACGGAAGCAAAAAAGCAATTTGAAAAAGGGTTTTCTTGTGCTCCCTCGGTGTTATCAGCATATAGCGAACAGCTCGGCCTAGAAAAAGCATTAGCTTTGAAGATCGCCTGTGGCTTTGGTGGTGGAATAGGGCGCATGGGTAGAACCTGCGGAGCTGTAACCGGAGTAGTGATGGTGATTGGATTGAAGCGTGGTCAGGCGAGTTTGGCCGATGAAGAATCTCGACAAGAAACCCACAAGTTAGCAAGGAAGTTCATTGACAAGTTCACAGCACTTCATGGCTCTATTGAGTGCAGGGAACTAATCGGTTATGACTTAAGCGATGCTGGTGAACTTGAATTAGCGAGAGAGAGCGGGGTTTTTCAGAACAAGTGCCCTATCTTTGTTTATAACGCTGCTCGTATCCTGGAGGATGTTCTTCATCTTCGATAACAAGCGCCGTCGAACATAATGCCGCGGCCTTAATTTTCGTCCACAACCATCCAGCAGGTAATCCTCAGCCCAGCGATAACGATAAGCAAATAACCCAGGACTTAGTCTTCGCCGGCAATATTATTCATATTACATGACCGTGTGAATAATGGTGTATGCGTGAAGATCTCCGATGATGCCGCTGGATATTCAAGGCTGAATTACTAAAGTACTAAGCATACTAGCCCAAATGTGTGATAGACACCAGAGCTTGTTCATACTATTATTGATGAAGATTGAAACGTATCACTCAATATCATTTAGAGGTAGAGTAATGCCAAGAGAAATCGATGGGAAGAGATACTACGAAACCGCAGAGGTATGTAAGAGGGCAGGCATTAGTCGTCCTACTTTGTTCCGCTGGCTCAAGCGAGGATTACTAATCAAGCTGCATAGAGATAGAAGGGGATGGAGATTATTCACCGAAGAGGACTTGAACAAGATTCAGGCGGAAGCTACAAGGATTGAAATCGACCCTGTTTTGGTAAATCCAAGAGATAAAGGAATATAAATAAGGAACAAAAAAGTCAACTAAGGCATATGGTTGCGGAGATCCAATATGCAAATAGATGAACTTCTCAAATCGATGGTAAATAAAGCTGCTTCAGATTTACACCTCACAGTGACAAGCCCGCCCGTGCTCCGTATTGATGGCGAACTGATACCACAGGAAGATTTACCACCAATGACAGCTAACGATATTGAACTCGTCCTAGAACAAATCGCGACTCAAGATCAGAGGTCAGTTCTTGATAGAGAATGGGAGCTGGACTGTACCTATACCCTTCCCGGATTAGCTCGATTCCGGGTCAACGCGTTGCGACATAGAGGTGTAATTAGTCTTGCCTTCCGGTTCGTACCATTTTATATCCCATCTATTGATGAATGGGGACTACCCCAAATTCTCAAAGAACTTATACTTAAGCCGAAGGGACTCATCCTAGTAACTGG
The DNA here is from genome assembly GCA_030606765.1 of Dehalococcoidia bacterium. Next base: position 3,383 of record JAUWFX010000030.1, on the reverse strand, counting down.
TGCCTCTGGTAGCGGTAAGTCAACTACCCTGGCAGCGATGCTCAGTCATCTTAATGATAATGCAACACGAAGTGTTATTACTATTGAGGATCCTATTGAATTTGTATTCCGCAACAAGAAATGCCTCATCCGACAGCGGGACCTAAGAGATGACACCAAATCATTCGCCACCGCAATAATACATGCTCTCAGACATGATGCGGATGTAATAGTCATCGGCGAAATGCGTGATCTGGACACGATAAGTGCGGCTATCACAGTTGCTGAGACAGGGCACCTGGTGCTCGGTACGCTACATACAGTCGACGCTCCCCAGTCTATTGACCGCATAATTGACGTATTCCCTTACGGTCAACACCAGCAAATTAGAATACAATTGTCACAAGTAATAGCGGCAGTAATATCACAAGCTCTCCTCCCCCGTATTGATGGAGGGCGAATAGCCGCCTTTGAAATAATGTTGGCCAGCGAGACAGTCAAAACAAAAATCCGTGAAGCGAAGGCCTTCGAGATACCTGTTACCATTGAGGTGAGTACACCAGAGGGGATGCAGACTCTAGATCAGGCGTTGGCTGATTTGGTAAAGAAAAAGATAGTCAAGCTAGAAGATGCCTTAATGAAAAGTACTAATCCGGTGAAATTGCACCGGTTTCTTCAATCCCAGGAGGAAGTAGTCACATATTGAAACATTATCGGTAATATTGTGAAGAACTAAGAAGGCGTTGAATGGACAAGAAGAAAATACTCATAGCTGATGACGAAACAGGTATAAGACTAACAGTAGGAAGGATACTGGATAAGGACTATATCGTCCTTGAAGCAGCCAACGGTGAAGAAGCAGTAGAAATTGCTAAAGGACAGAAACCAGACCTCATCCTTATGGACCTTATAATGCCAAAGATGGATGGTTATGCCGCTTGTTCACAAATCAAGGCTGATGAGGCAACCAAGGGAATCCCAGTGGTTATACTTACTGCTGTCGGAAATGAACTTAACAAGAAGTTTGCTACGGAGATGGGAGCTGAGGGATACATAACCAAGCCATTTAATATCCAGGAGCTAATGGACGTGATTACCCCTCTACTGGCTAAAGCACTCTAGAGTCATAATATTACCATGTAGACTCTGAAAACCTAACCTTCTGAAGATAACCCAATTCAACAAAGCTCTCTAGCATTATTCGCTTCCTCGCATTGTTAGGCTTCCTTTTGTAATTTCAGGCGGAGGAGCCTCGTGACTACGCTTCATCGTCGACGATAAGCAATGTTTCTCGCTGGCTAGGCATACCCATATTACTCCCTTTTAACCATTAAAATGCTTTTCTCGTTGGCGTTAGCTTGCTTTATAGTAAACTCTTAATATGAGCGCGACTTTTAATGGGTAGTTCGATAATAATAGTAGCTCCCTTACCCAATTGGCTCCTGACATATATCTGCCCGCCGTGCTCGGTCACTATGCTGTGGCAGATGCTCAAACCAAGCCCAGTCCCCTTGCCCAATTCTTTGGTGGTGAAGAAGGGGTCGAATATCCGATTCAGATTTTCCTGTAGGATACCCGGGCCATCATCAGCGATTGAAATCCTCACGGTGCCGTTATGTTTTTCGGTGGTAATGGTCAGGGTCCCCCTGCCATGCGCCTCAATCATAAAATATTTAGCGTTGATAATTATGTTCATGAAAACCTGTTGCATCTGGAAATAGTCGACCATGATTTCGGGAAGCTCTGGGTAAAGATGTCTCTCGACATCTATATTGCTTCTTTTGTGTTCATAAGCACGTATGTCCAGCACGCCCTCGATAATGCTATTTATCTGGTCAAGCTGCTTCACAGGTGCGTGCTTTCCGCCAAAGTCAAGGAGATTTCTTGCCACATTGGCAGCACGCTGAGCCTCGTTGTTAATAAGCTTCAGGTCTTCACGGATGTCGTTAGGGACCTCCTTCTCCATAAGCAACTGGGATAAAACGATAACGCTCGTGAGCGGGTTGTTGAATTCGTGGGCGGTGCCAGCTGCCAGTTCGCCAAGGGAAGCCAGCCGGTCAGTGCTCATAAGCCGCTCATTTTGTTGTTTTTGTTCAGTAATGTCTCTGGTAATAGTGATGTGACCAAACAGATTGCCCTGAGCATCCTTCAATATGTTGATACTCAACTCACCAGGAAACTCAGAACCATCTGCTCTGAGCAGAGTGTATTCGACGCCGTTAATTGCTCCCTCTTTTATAGCTTTCTTCAAGTTGGCTGCCATTCTCTCGTGCTCGCGGGGAGCAAGCAGTTCAAAGACACTTTTCCCCAGAAGCTCATTCTTGGAACTAAATCCGTGCATCTCCACCGTTCTTTGATTTACCTCGGTGATGATACCTTCTAAATCAATAACTGATATCCCGTCGGTGACCGACTCAAATATTTGCCGTAACTTTTCTTCCGAATTCACAATGTTTCCTCCATCTGCTTGCGCTTGGTCACGTCCCTAGTAAGCTCAAGACAGGAAACAACCCTGCCCTCGGCGTCTCTAATGGGATTAGCCGTATTTTCCCTAACCACCTCCCTGTCTTCGGGAAAGACAATAACAAAAGAATCCTGGCCCACTAATTCATCTAACGTGTAGCCAGTGGTAGCCGAGAAGTAGAACTTGATATAACAAGACTGTCCATCCTGCATAATGCAAACCCCAACTGGAGCTTGCTCGACCAAGATCTTGAGTATCTCTTCTTCGTTCGTTCGCTCGACTGTTGATTTCATTGATTTCATCTATATACTTCCCTAACTTCTCCGATTTGTCGCGATAACGTGGTTGGTCTTTGTTCTAACGGTCTCCAATCTCGCCAGTCTCGGTATTCGACGTCGGAAAATACCCCTTCCTTCAACCATCTGAAAAGGGTATTTCTACTGATTCCAACAATCCGGCAAACCTCTGCTGTCCTGTAATAGGTCTGGTTGTTAATAACGACAGGCATATCTTCTTCCTCTGAAACTATTCAACTATACCAATCGGAAAGCGTCAATCACCCATTTGTACTGGTTATTCCATTACTTTAATCCTGGCCCGTTCAGAGGCTCCTGTTCGTCAAATATCTGATACAGAACACTTGGACTGTTTCTATAGACCTCTATTCAGAACGGCCGCCAGTGGAGTCGGGTCGTAACATTCATTATCCTCAGACTATAGCCGGACGCTAGATGAATGAGTCAATTCCCCCCGATCAGAAGGACACAATGTGTATTTCGGTTAACAATTGCCTGTTTTGTTACCTCATTACACAAACTGGGAATGTTGGGTTGTGACCATGCCACATTAAACATGCACCCTAAATGGTAGAAGTTGTGTGTTATTGCGCCCCCATAATCCAGATTAAGGTCCTGGACCACATCATAATAGGCGAGAATAG
>JAUWFX010000074.1 GCA_030606765.1 Dehalococcoidia bacterium | reverse complement strand
AATCTCATTGAAAAAGGTGTTGACCGTATATTCCTGCCCAGCATTATTGACCTGGAGAAGGAGAGTGATGATGTAACCAGGAGCTACAACTGCCCCCTGATTCAGGGTATCCCCTTCATGCTTAGACCTGCTTTTCAAGATAAAGCAAGAATCATAAGTCCTAGCATATTTATGGCAAAGGAAAAAGAGAACCTCAAGGTGCAGATGGAGAAGATAGGCAGGGAATTCGGAAAAGAAACGGGGGAAATTGCCTCAGCCATAACCGCTGCGCTTAAGGCTCAAGAAGAATTCGAAAGGATTCGTCGAGAAAGGGGTCAGGAGATACTTAAAACCGTTAAGAAAGATAATGAAGCCGTGGTGGTAATAGGGAAGCCTTACAATGTCCATGATTTGGGGTTGAATCTAAATATCGCCAAGAAGTTGCGGCATCTAGGAGTGCTAGCCATCCCATTTGACCTACTGCCGCTGGACAGGATTGAACTGCCGCCTCATTACTCCAACTTGGTTTGGAAGAATGAACAAAATCTTCTGAGGGCAGCGATACTGGCTAAGAATAATCCCAGCTTGAATCCTATAATGATCACAAATTATGGCTGCGGTCCTGATGCTTTCTTCTGGAAGTATCTTGAGGAAACCATGGAAGAAGATCCTTATCTACTTCTGGAGGTAGATGAGCACAGTGGTGATGCTGGAATGATCACCAGGGTTGAAGCCTTTCTTGATACCGTTAGTAGACCGAAAACGCGGGTAAAGGAGGAAAGGCAAGAAGACCTCAGTGTTATCAGACCCTCTGGCGGGATAAGCATCTTCAAACCAGCAAAGAGGATTAGGGAACTGGATAGAACCTTTTATATACCCTATGTTTCTGGGCACTCCGTTATTTGGGCTGCTGCTCTCAATTCTGTGGGTCTAGATGCCCGAGTTTTACCAGAGCCTGATGAATTATCGGAGGAGATAGGCAGAAGATACGTCTCCGGCAAGGAATGTCATCCCTATTTACTCACCACAGCGGATTTAGTCAGAATGACAGAACTTGAAGATTTTAACCCCGATAGGGCAGCATTTATGATGCTTAACTTCGATGGTTCCTGCAGGTTGAGCCAATATGCCTTGTCTCAGAAATTGGTTCTCAAGAGATTAGGTTTGGGGCATATCCCTATAGTTGCCCCGGTTGCCTCCATCCGCCATGATGAATGCACCGAATTATTTGGATTGAAGTGGGCGGAGGCTGTCTGGAAGGGTTGGCTAGCTACGGATGTCTTATTAAAGAAGTTACTTCATATTCGCCCTTATGAAGCGAATAAAGGGGAGAGTGACAGGGTTTATGCACAAGCCATAGAGGAGATAGCCTCTGGAATTATTAACGGGAATTTTCGGCAGACTTTAAACCACTCAATAGCAGCTATGGACGAGATTCCAACCAAGGATGAAGATAGACCAATTATAGGTATTGTGGGAGAGTTCTATACCTGTATGAACTCCTGGTCTAACAACTATATAATCAAAGAATTTGAGTCACTGGGCGCTGAAGTGAGACTTGGGCCGACTACTACAGATTACTTAGTATATTTTAATGAGGTATATCCGGAGACTTACTTTTCTAGGAGAAAATATCTCTCTGCCCTTTATTACTATCTTAGAAGGTTTCCGTTTATGTACTGGAAGGGGAAGATTGAGGGAATGATGAAAGACGAGCTTCGAGATTGCAGGATCCCCAGGGTTGAGGATGTGGTTGCGCTTGCCGCTCCTTATGTAAGTGATGATATAGACCCAGTAGTAACTGTAAATGTGGCTAAGGCAAAAAATTATGCTATGCAGGGCTGCAGTGGTATAGCTAATCTCGTCATTTTAAATTGCCTTTATGGGACTGTATCCACTGCTATTTATAGAGGGATACAAAGGGAGCACAACCGTATTCCTGTGCTCAACATGATATACGATGGGCTCAAGCAAACCAACGCAAAGACAAGGATAGAGGCCTTTATACATCAAGCGAAGTTATACCACGAAAGATATGGCATGGTTTAATAAACTAGCACTTTGTGGAAGCTGACATTCCGAATTTGTATAAAGTTCACCTTGTCATGGTGGGCAAGGTTTAACTCCAGCCGCTGGTGAAATACCAAATAGAATTTCGTCATTACTTGCCTTTAAGGGATAGTTGCGAAAAATTATATAAGATGGGGGCAAAATCAACCACGATTTCCTTACTATGGCAACCACATCCGCGATTGGGTAATCCTCTAGGGATCACTTTCTCTCCGATACGGTCCGTAAAGTGGACAAGCTGCTCAGTAAAAGCAGAAATACAAAAAGAGCATAGCTGCATTCCTGTGCTCAACATGATATATGATGGTCTACAGCAGACCAATACAAAGATGAGGATAGAGGCTTTTATACATCAGGCGAAACTGTACCCTGAGAGATACTGCGCAGTTAAATCCTAAATATAAAGTTCGAAATACTAAAAATATCTAATGACCTACTACTTTGAATTGGGCTTTTGAATTTGTTTAGGCTCTAGAGCTCAGGGTTTAAAGTCTTCCAGAATTATCCAGTCAATTTCGTTGTCGTCTTTGAGGACGGAAACAATGTGGTTCTTGTATCGTAGTTGCTCCACCAGAAAAAATTGCCCCTTATAGTCCAAAACAATATGATTCTCATCAGGGACTGAGATTACCCGACAGGTCTTTAATCCGCTTATGCCAATTCCGATAACCTTCAGAGCGGCTTCTTTCGCCGTCCAATAGCGAAAAAAGGTATCCCAGGACTTTTCCTTTAGCTCCCATTCCTCGTCACTCGCCATATGAGCAAAGAGCGATTCAGCCCGGGGCTTCATTTCTTCAATATCGATCCCGACCTTATCTTTGCTAACCACCGCCGCCACGTACTTAGGTTTATGGGAGAGAGACCAATAATTGCCCGAAACTGGGCATGGGGCGCCCTTTTCGTCCGTGAGCAGTTCTCCGAGTCTCACTCCGCTTTTTTCGGCACTCAGTTTTAGCGCCTCTCGAGCACTTTGGCTTAGATGAGCTACCTTTTCTTTCCCTCGGGGTTTATGTCCCACTTCGATAACTGGCATGACTACAGGAAATAAAGTCATGGGCTTACTAAAACCTTGTTGCCTTCTTAATAATATCTTTATCAAAGTAGTTGACCGACATTCCAGCATCTACAACGATGCCCTGGGCATTAATACCACTGGACCGCTCGCTTAGGAGAAACGCCACCGTGTTGGCTACCTCTTTGGTGGTCAGAGCTTTTTTGCGCAAGGTTAATTGTTCCGCAAAGAGATAATAATCCAAATATCCTGGTATCCCTGCGGATGCCGAGGTTTTTAACAGTCCGGCGTTCACGGAATTAAATCGGATTTGGGAAAAAGAACTGAAGGATTTAGCTAAGAAGCACAGGGTTGAGTCCAGAGCAGCTTTTACCGGGGCCATAAAACCATAGGGTTCGGCTGCCATCTTGGTGGTTGAGATGGATATGGTGACTACAGATGCTTTCACATCCAGGAGGTCTTTAAACGCATTAGCAATGGCGATTAAGGAATAGCAAGAGATGTCAATTGACTGCAGGAAGTCTTTCTTTTTTGTTTCGTGAAATGGCTTAAGTCCCTCTTCATAATTGGCAAAAGCTATGGAATGAACGACACCGTGAATTTTGGGATACTTTTTGGAAACGTCTTCAGCAAGTTTCTTAATTTCATGTTCCCGTTCGACATCACACACGAAGATATCAGCACCAGGAAGGATTTTGGAAACACTCTCTTTTCTTGCCGCTGATTGAACACTATAGATTACATGTGCTTTTGCCTCGGAAAGAACCTCTCCAACGGAGAAGGCGATGCTCTTCTTGTTAGCCACCCCAAAAACAAGAAAGGTCTTATTCGCAATATCTAAGAAATCCATATAATGCCCCTTATTATACCTCCCGGTTATATGTCATGTCAGGATGCCTCTTTAGCCAGGGTGACGGTAAACTCGACTGTAACCGATGTCTTGCCGCCAACTGAGGCCTTGCCCTTCATGAAATAGGCATTACTGACTTTTTCCACGAGTTCCGCTTCAATATCTAAGATGCTGCCGGGCTTAACAATGCTTTTGAACTTGGCGTTATTAATTCGGGTCAAAACAGGAACGCCTTCACTGATGCCGCCCATCATCTTGGAGAGCAGAATTGCGCCTGTTTGAAAAATGGATTCACAGATAAGCGCCCCGGGCATGATGGGTTGTCCGGGATAATGTCCTTCGAAGACTGGCTCATCGGGTCTTATCTCTTTCGTTGTTTTGATTTTTGTTCCGCTTACTTCTACGATCCTATCGACAAACAAAAACGGTGGACGATGGGGTATGGCATTTAGAATCTCCTCCATCTCAGAATCCTCCAGTCACCTCAAGAGTAGAACCGGTAACATAGGACGCTTCTTTGGAAGCCAAGAAAAGAACGCAAGCGGCCACTTCTTCAGTACTTCCGAATCTCTTTAGGGGAATCTTGGCCAGGTAGGCTTCACGCAATTTGTCAGGAAGGTCTTGGATCAATTCGGTGGCAATAAATCCCGGTGAGACACAATTAACTGTAATGCCTCGTGTCGCGACTTCCTTGGACAATGATTTGGTCAATGCACTCAGGCCTGCCTTTGAAGCCGCATAGTTTGCCTGACCTTCAAAACCGTATCTTTCCATCACCGAGCTTATGTTGATAATCCGTCCATATCGTTTGCGCATTAGGCTCATAACAGCAAATTTGCACATGTAGAAGATTCCAGCGAGATTGACGTTCATCACATCATGCCAGTCCGATTCTTTCATCATCGCCAGGACGGAGTCCTTTCGGATACCGGCGTTGTTCACCAGGACTTCAAGGCCCCCATATTTCGTGTCTATGTATTTGAAGAACCTTTCCACCTCTTCATACTTGGTCACATCAAGCTTTTGGATATCAATGTTTTTGGCAAACTGGCTGTTGTCTTGTTTAAATTGTGCCGCCACAGCTTCATTTGTCAAATAAGTGACAATAACTTTAGCACCTGCCTTCAAGAAACCCTCGGCAATGGCTTTGCCTATCCCCCTGGTTCCACCAGTAACGATAGCAGTCTGTCCTTTAAAATCATGCATTTCTTGCACCTGCTGAGAGAAATTTGTCTACATCGTGGGCGACAATTACTCCGTAATTAGCTGTGCCTAGCCAGCCAGACATAATAATCCCCACAGAGCCAGTATGGAAAAGTCCCGCTATCTCTTTAGGAAGCCCCATACTGACTTTTAACCCTTCAAATTTGGTGCCAAAAGAGGCACCATTTAAATGGAGCGTATACCTTTGAAATGTCTTTGGAGTAGAAGCTTCCAAGTGGTCTACCTTATCCCGAATCTTAGGAACATATTTCTCCAAAGCATCAAGCGTCCGTTGAATCAATTCTTCCTTAGAAGCCCGGTATTCTTCTTCAGACAAATTTGCCCAGTCGTCATAATTGGCATTATAGCAGGCAACAATGGAGTACATATTAGAGCCTGGCCGGGTTTGGGGATAATAGATTGAGAAGGCCCGGCTGGTAGTATTTTTGTTGCGAAGTTCTCCGGAATCGAATTTCTCGGCCTCTGAGGTAAAAAGCAAATCCCCTATATAGTCAATCTCCTCGCCTTTTTTGATGCCGATATAGACCTGGCAAGTGCTGTTATTGAGGCGCACCCTTTTGGCCTCTTCAATGCAACTTTCAGAAAAATTCTCATCTCCGACCAGTTTGTGGATGGTTGATAACAAATTACCATTGGAGACAATAGCCTTACTCTTGATCCTTTTTCCATTTGCTATTACTCCGGCAGTTTTTTTTGATTCTGTCTTCCCTTCCTCGATCACAATTTTTTCCACCAGGCACTTGGTCCGAATAGCAACGCCGTTTTTTAGAAGCTCCTCCCGCATTTTTCCGATAAACTGGTCTGTCCCACCTCGCACAGTATAAACGCCTTTGCTCATGAAGTTAGAAAACACAATTCCGTAGCTTATCGCGGGATCGTCTAGGGTTGACCCGTTGGCATAGGCAATTGGTTCCATTAACATGCGGACAACATCATCATGGCGAGGAAAGAATTTTTTGAAAAATTCTCTTGTGGTCATGCTTTGGTCATCATAGAAATTCATATTTCTCGCTGTGTTGAAAAAGTTTTCAATATTCTCTCGGGGTATTTTGAATCGCTCCTGCAAGATACGTATGAAATCCTCTCGGTCATAAGTTGTGGTAAAGGAGAACTGGGGGTTGTCAAACCTGATCCCCTTAAGTTGAACGATCATGTCAGCAATTTCAGGAGTCCAGTATTTACGGCAGGTTTTAATCATACCAACCGGAAATCCATGTAAGGCGATATCAAAGATATGTCCCCTTCTTTTGAACCAGGTAGCCAATCCGCCAAGGTTGTAGTGCTGCTCAAGAAGTAAAACTGAATGTCCTCCTCTGGCTAGCATATTGGCACATGTTAATCCCGCCAGTCCACTTCCAATGACTATGACATCGTATTCTGACCTTGTATCTTTCCACCAATCGTGGCTCATAGATTTTCCTTTCGATTCGGTTCCTTTCATTAGATCTTCTGTAGAACGTGAAGATTTGCCATCGAGATACCACTAAGCATTGCACCAACGATTCCTGGGAATCGTTGGTCTGTGCCGCAGATAAATAGGTTGTCTAAATGAGTCCTTCCCGTTTTGATTTTATTTGGCGTCCCGTAGACTGCACCATTTATGTGGCCGGTGAATCTGTGGATTGTTTTCGGAGTAAAGATATCGGTAAAGATTATTGAATCGCGGAAATCAGGTACAAATTTCACCACCTCCTTGAGCGTGGTTTCCAGCCAGGCAGCTTTTTGGGCCTTGTACTCTTCTTCACCCAGTCTGTTCCAGAGGTCGAAATTAGCCAAATTGGTTATCCTGATCATGCCCTTCGGCAAAGGATTTTCGAATTGAAAATTATTGGGACAACAAATGACACCACTGGAAACATCGACTAGCTCATCAGGGCTGCGATAATCAAATCTATCTGAATTATTGTAAAAGGCAATTGTTGTGTTATAACCCATTTTGGCAATTTCTTTATCTAAGACCATAATAGACTCCATACATGAAATTTTACCCACATCGTGCTTGAAACTCGCGGAATCATAATCGGACAAAAGCCTCATGGTTTCAACATAGCCGGCTGATGATAGTATCCTATCGGCTGTCAGGATTTCACCGTTTTCGAGCAAGACTGATTCAACCCTGCCATTAACGCATTTAAGACTTGCTGCCGCGCACCTCGTCTTTAATTCACCGCTGCAAGCCTTGTACTTTTTCACCAGCACATCGAGGATTTGGCGCGCCCCGGCTCGGGGTCGGGCAAAGCCTTCGCAAAAGATGCTCTTGAACATGATAACAAACTGCGCGAACTCCATGTCATTCTCTTGAGCATTTCCGTAAAACATAAGCGGGCAAAAAATCATGTCGCTGAGGAGTGGGTCGGAAATAATAGAACTCACAACTTTACGAGCCGAAATCGGTTTGGCATACAGGTTCAGTCCATCATATTCAAAAATGGTCTTGAGCAATTTTCGGAAGTTGTCAGCTTGCGCGGGAAAATTATCGACCACCTCTTGGACAAAAAAGTCGAAGTCGTTGTTAAATCGTAGGGTTTTATCGGGAAATTTAATTACTGACATCCGTTGCGGGCAGAGGGCAAAATCTTCAGCTTTTAGCTTAAGCTGTCGCAGCAGCTTCGGCAATGGCGCTAATTTAACGCCTTTGGGAACATAATTGGTCATGGCATGAAGGCCGACGTCGAGTTTATGTCCCCCAAGGTTGTAAAAAGAGTTCAGTCCTCCAACACGATGATGTTTTTCGACGATGCAGACCCTTTTACCGTAGTAGGCTAACCTAATGCCAGCGGCGAGGCCAGACATTCCCGCACCGATAATTAGAACATCGTAATGCATGGTCAGGCTCTTTTCAAAATCAAAGGCTCACTAAGCCTTCAATCCTTGGGAAAATGCGATAAAAACGTGTGTTCCTGGCTTGCTAACACGTAATAGCTTAGTTTTTCCGAAGTCTTAGTTCATAGAGTATAATATAAAGGGTAAAGGGGTCAACTCTATTTTTCTTCCTCCGCTCTACCCACCGGGATTGCTTCGGCTGACTTTCTTGATCTGGCAGTGATGGGACGCAGAGACATTTTAAGCTCTAGTTGTATTAAACAACGGACTGCCAGCTCAGGAAGGGATAGGTCTGCTCATGAACGATATTCCAGGTGTAGGCGGGGTTGGTCGCGCCGGGAGCGACCGTGCATATGTCCCACGCTGCCCCTAAGAAGGTGGCAATGTCCTGCATTTCCGCGGTGGTCTTGCCTGTCCCGCCAGCCGAAGTAGCTTGTCCGCTGGTTTTGGTATCCCAGAAGGAGTTGCTAACAGTGCCCCCCCAATTCACTCCCACCAGACCGCCAACATACTCATCGCCGGTCACGTTACCGCTGGAATACGAGTTGCTGACTGTGCCGAAATTCACTCCCACCAGACCGCCAACATACTCATCGCCGGTCACGTT
>JAUWFX010000101.1 GCA_030606765.1 Dehalococcoidia bacterium | reverse complement strand
AAAATAATCAGATTCTCTGGTTTAATCTTCCGAGCAAAGTGGCTATCAGCGCTGTGATATTTCTTGCTCTCCAACTTCCTTTGATGCCACTCTGAACTGGCGACATATCGAGGATGAAGCTCATGGTCGCAATAGACACACTGCAACGTTAAAGGCTCGCGACTTACTATTTTGAACTCAGGCTTTATGTATCTTACTTCTGTTTCCTGGTTTGAGACACACTTTATATTAGGGCACTTAACCCTGGAATCTCGCTTATAAACGGGATAATCTACCTTCCGGACAAAGGAATCCTCTTCTTCAGGAATTGTGACTTCCTTGGCGCCCAATAAGAGGGCCAGGAGCGCCATTCTGACGGGCATCCCGTAAGCTGCCTGCTTGAAATACATGCTCCTGGGGTCAGCATCCACCTCATGGGTCAACTCATCAACACGGGGTAGCGGATGCATAACAAGTGTTTTCTTAAACTCCTTTCCTTTAAGGAGTTTTTTATCTACCACAGGGTAGCCTTTTTTCAGTCCTTGTTCCTCCACCGTGGGCGCTTGCCTTTCCTTTTGAAGCCTGGTGACATAAAGGGCGTCAACCCCCGCCTTCAGTTCCACTCGGATACTTATGTCAGGCAGCATGGCAAGTTGATGTGGGCTGGCTGGAGTCATGTATATGGCATCGATAGGGAAGAGCCCCCTTTCAAGTTCTTGGTTCAGATCCCTGCATCTTTTTAGTTCACCTTTATATTCTGTGCTTAGTCTCCTTAGGACATGCTCCGGCATCTCAAGCTCTGGGCCGGGGCAGAAAAGGATAGTGGCACCAAACCTGGCTAAGGCATAGATCAGGGAATGAACTGTTCGCCCATGTTTCAAGTCTCCCCACAGAGCAATTCTGAGCCCCTTAACGGTCTGCCTTTCTTTTCTAATGGTGTAGAGGTCGCACAAGGTTTGGGTGGGGTGTTCATGGCTCCCGTCGCCAGCATTTATCACCGGGATGCCAGCGTAATCGGCAACCACCCTGGCTGCTCCTTCCCATGGATGTCTGATAACAATTATATCGGCATAGCTCCCGACCACTTTCGCCATATCAGCAATGCTCTCGCCTTTGGCCAGGGAGCTTGCCCCTATGTCCACGGCAGTTATGACACGACCTCCGAGTCGGAGCATCCCAGCTTCAAAAGACAGCCTCGTCCTGGTGCTTGGCTCAAAAAACAAGCTGGCCATGATCTTCCCATGGCATAGTCCGGCCTGCTCATTTGGGGAGTTCGCCATCTCGTCTGCTAAGCAAAACAGCGCCTCGATTTCCCCGTTGGATAAATCGTCTATGGTCACCAGATTTCTATTTGCCAGATTCATGATGTCTCCCCCCCCTTCAATTTCCTCTAATTAGCTGTCTGTTGGCCAGACTCCCGATTATCACCTCATCTACGTCATCAATCTCCTGAAGTTGAACCTGTATCTCCTCATCCATAGAGCTTGGTATATTTTTACCGACATAATCGGCCCGGATGGGAAGCTCTCGATGGCCACGGTCGATAAGTACAGCTAATTGAATAGAGCTCGGACGTCCCATGTCCATCAGAGCATCCATAGCGGCACGAATACTCCGTCCAGTATAGAGAACATCATCAACCAGGATTACGCGCCTATCGGTGATACTAGTGGGGATATCAGTGCGGCTATGGTTCGCTGACTTTAATTCCGAAGGTGAAATGTCATCGCGATAAAGGCCAATGTCCAGAGTACCCACGGGGATCGGGGTTCCTTCGAAGCCTTCAATTAGTTCAGCTATGCGCTTGGCTAAAGGCACTCCCCGAGTTCGCATGCCTACGAGCACAACATCTTCCGCACCCTTATTCTTTTCTACAATCTCGTGAGCAATGCGAGCTAACGCCCGCCCTATCTCCCTTGATGTCAGGAGAACCTTTTCAGGCATTAAAAAACCTCCTGCCTGCAAACTGGCAAGAGGTCTCAATTGGTGCTTCTATTGAGGTGTGCTTAAGCATAGTTCCCCTTACCAGCCTCACTGGACTGATTTAAAGGTCTAACTAATTATTATGCCACAATTGTAAAAATAATGCAACTTTTGCCCGGATTCAACAACTGTAAACTGTCGGGCGGCGAGAATCTTGAAGGATTGTCTTAAGACCTCTTTAGTCATTTGAAAAGGGGAATTTGGCACAGTATTTTAGGGGAAAAGGGGTAGCTCGCGCTACCCTTTTCCCCTAACACCTGATGAGGTTTAGGTTTACTGTCTAGATATTTTGATTGGCTCTGGAGTAACCCGTGCGGGAGTTTTGGAGCCACTCTCCAGATGGGAGCCAGAAAAATGCTGAGCACGGCGTAAGAAAGAGGGTACGTCGAGAGCATCGCTGCTGCCTTTTATCAGGCGACGAAGCTCGTCGGCAGTGTATATTCCCCTGCCTTGTTGCTTAGCGAAGCCAGTAGCGATAACGGTAATTCGAACCTCGCTATCCATCTTGGGGTCAAACACCACGCCAAAGACTATGTTGGCGTTGGGGTCCACTGCTTGGCTGATTACTTGGGCAGCCTCATTACACTCAAACAGAGTGAGACTTGGGCCACCAGTAATATTAAACAGCACCCCCATAGCTCCGTCTACGGATACGTCGAGCAAGGGGCTTGCCAGAGCAGCCTTAGCCGCTTCAGCAGCGCGACTTTGCCCGCTGGATTTACCCACAGACATCCAGGCTGGGCCAGCGTCTCTCATTACCGATTTAATATCGGCGAAGTCCAAGTTGATCAGTCCCGGGACGGTAACTACTTCGGAGATAGCCTGAACTCCCAACAGAAGAGCATCATCTGCTAGCCTGAAGGCGTTGTCCACACTTGTCTTAGCATCGCAGAGCTGAAGAAGACGGTCATTAGGTATGATGATAAGTGTATCAACCTTGTCCGAGAGGTCAACCAGCCCTTCCTCGGCTACTTGAGATCTATGCGTTCCCTCAAAGGTGAAGGGCTTGGTCACAACTGCAATGGTGAGAGCGCCACTCTGCTTAGCTACCTCAGCCACTACAGGAATGCCACCTGTGCCTGTGCCACCGCCCATGCCAGCAGTGACAAACACCATATCAGCACCCTGAATGAGGTCTTCGATTATGTTGCAACTTTCCTCGGCTGCTTTGGTTCCAATCTTGTTGTCGCCACCGGCGCCCAAACCCTTGGTCAATTTCTCACCCAGTTGAATTCTGGTGGGAGCCTCGGCCAGAGCCAGCGCTTGGCCGTCGGTGTTCATGGCTATGAAGTCAACGCCCTTTATCTCCTCACGGACCATGCGAGTAATGGCATTGCACCCGCCGCCGCCAATGCCAATGGCTTTGATTTTTGCTGGGGATGGAGTATAAATTTGCTTTGCCATTCTAACCTCCTTTCATAAGTCAGGCACGAAACAGCTTTCTAACGAGATTCATAAAGCTGCTCCAAGTGCCAGCCCTTTTTTCTCTGTAAGTTGATCCTTCTTTGCCTCGCACCTGCCATAGGATCAATCCCAGGGTGGTAGCATAAGACGGATCATTCAGGATATCGGAAATGCCATAGATGCCCGTACTCAAAGGTCGGCCTTTGCGCACCGGAATTCGCAACATTGACTCTCCTAACTCGTCAAGCCCGGACAGATTGGATGTGCCACCGGTGAGCACTAAGCCACAAGGCGCTAGGGTCTGATAATCGCTGGTGGGCATCTCCAGCAATATGAGTTGTAGCAACTCCTCCATGCGAGCCCGGATAATATTGCATAGATCTTTATAAGAGGCGCTATGACCATTCTCGAGACCCACTTGGGATGTTTGGTCCATATCTAAAGTAGGTGTGACATTGCCATATCTCTTCTTCATCTTTTCCGCAATATTAAAAGGCAGGCCCAAGCCTATGGAGAGGTCGCTTGTTACCTGGTAACCGGCTACTGGAAGGATACCGGTGTGATAGATGCTGCCATTCTTAAATACCGCTATATCCGTGGTCCCGCCCCCGATGTCAGCCATGATAACACCTGATTCTCTTTCCTCAGGAGTCAATGCTGCTTCTCCACTAGCCAGAGGCTCGAGGATGAGGTCTTCAACGTCAACACCGACACCGCGGATGCATTTTGCCAGGTTTTGTATCGAAGATACTGAAGCAGTGACGATATGGGTTTCTACATCTAACCTGGACCCATGCATGCCTACTGGCTGTCTCACCCCTTCCTGTCCATCCAGGGCGTAAGAGCGAGGAATGGCGTGGAGCACCTTCTTTCCCTCAGCCACGGTGATGTTACGAGCCGCAGATAGCACCCGTTTAAGGTCCTGAGTACGCACTAATCGATCCTCTCGGGGAATAGCTACTACTCCCTTGTTATTCAGGCTGCTTATGTGCCTGCCGGTAACCCCAACATAGGCAGAATCTATGCGTATGCCGCTAATTCTTTGAGCTTCCTTCATTGATGCGGCAATGGACTGTCTGGCTTCATCCATATTGACTATGATGCCTTTATGTAGGCCGCGACTGGGAACGACTCCCACTCCTAAGACTTCAATGTCGTCTTCCGCTTTGATATTAGCCACGATGGTGGCTACCTTAGTTGTGCCTACGTCAATAGCTGAAATAATTTTCTTTGCCATGTTCACCTCCTTTTTTGCTAAGGATGCTGCCTAGTTGAGTCGCTCGGCTATCCTTAATTTGGCGCTACGGCTGCGTGGGTTGGATTCTATCTCCAACGAGGTAGGTTTAATAACCTTCCGTGAAATGAGCTTCAAGGTAGGCACATGCCCACAGCGACATACTATTGTTCCCGGGGGGCATAGGCAGCTGCTGGCTGCGGATCGCATGAATTGTTTAACTATACGGTCTTCCAGAGAATGATAACTGATGACTGTTAATCTCCCCCCCGGTCGAAGGAGGTTAATAGTTTGTTTGAGAGCCAGCTCCAGATTCTGTAGTTCACTGTTGACCGCGATGCGAATCGCCATGAAGGTTCTTGTGGCAGGGTGAATTTTGGCACGCTTGCCACTTGAAGCTTGGTCTACCAAGCTGGCAAGCTCCACGGTGGTGGCGATAGGGCGATTTTGAACGATATACCGCGCTATCCGCCGGCTATGACGCTCTTCACCGTATTTTTCTATGAGCTTAGCCAACTCTTGCTCAGAGAAGCTGTTAACGATATCCGATGCGGTTAACCCTTGCCCGGGATCGAACCTCATATTTAGGGGAGCATCGAGGTGGAAGCTGAAGCCGCGTTCGGCTGTATCCAGTTGCAGAGAAGAAACACCAAGGTCGAAAAGAATACCATCAACTGGATGAAAATGGTATCTTCTACATATAGCTTCAAGGTTAACAAAGTTGTCATTAACCAAAGTAACTGCTTCGCCATAGTCGTTAAGTTTATCTTGACTTAATTTGATGGCTTCGGGGTCAGCATCAATGCCTAAAAGCCTTCCTGAAGGTGAAATTTTTTCCAGTATCGCTGCCGCGTGTCCCCCCAGACCGACATTGCAGTCAACGAAGTAACCTCCTTGCCGAGCCTGTAGCCCTGTTATAACTTCATCAAGCAAAACAGGCACGTGGACGGGCAAGGACATGGTGACGATCATTCACTATACTCCAAAACTCTCAATTATCTGTGATGCCTGCTCTTCGGCCGATGTTTTCTCAGCCTTCCATTCATCTTCGCTCCAGAGTTCAACGCACTTATTGGCACCGACAACAATCGCTGTGTCACCAATCCCGGCGTAGTCGCGTAAGGGATATGGTAATGTTATCCTGCCTTGTCCATCGAAGGAGGTACTGAAGGCGGAGCCGAAGATAGCGCGATTCAACTTCCTTAAGTTAGCTTGAGTTACTGCCTTGGCAGCCAGGCTGTCGGACAACCTTGTCCACTCAGCTGCAGGGTAAACAGCAATGCATTTCTCTCCCATCCCCTTGGCTAATATCACGCCCTCCTTCATCTGCCGCCTGAATTTTGGCGGCAGAGGCACTCTTCCCTTTTCATCAACCTTATATGGATACTCACCAAAAAACATATTACTCTCCTCGGTTCTCCCCCAAAGACCACAATTTTGCCTCGTTTACCTCACATATCATGTCCTCGCTTACCCTATTTCCCCACTTTTCCCCACTACTCTATTATAAACCTTATCTTTATTTTGTCAATACCCTTTGGCGATTTTTTTGAATTTTCGAACAAATTTCGTCTTGGGGATTGAGAACAGAGTGATGCTAAATATAGCCCAATGCATACACTGCTCCCTGAAAGCCAAAGTCACTGGGAAGCACGAGACTTTCTTTTGTCGCCGCCTGCATGATAAGATATGCACTTTGAGGGTTTTTATTGGGGGAATCCATGCGTATTGATATCTTATGTCTCTTCCCCGAAGTATTTGCCTCTCCACTCAACCAGAGCATTATCAACCGTGCTCTGGAGCAGGGGTTGGTGAACATCGTGATTCATGATATTCGCGACTACACCCATGACAAACATCATACCGTGGATGACTATCCCTACGGCGGTGGACCTGGTATGGTGCTCAAGCCCGAGCCTATCTTTGAGGCAGCAGAGGCGATAAAACAGCAACTTGGTGTAAGTGAAGTGCCTATCATATTACTCACCCCTCAGGGGAGGCTTTTTTCTCAATCTGTTGCTCAGGAACTAGCCCTCCACCCTCATATGATGTTAATTTGTGGCCATTACGAAGGTTTAGACGAGAGAGTGTGTGAGCATTTAGCTACTGATGAAATCAGTATCGGGGATTATGTACTTAGTGGGGGGGAATTAGCTGCCTTGGTTGTGGTGGATGCTGTCGTTAGACTTATACCGGGAGTGCTTGGCTCACAAGATTCCGCCAGCAATGATTCTCATAGCAACGGGCTTTTAGAATATCCCC
>JAUWFX010000040.1 GCA_030606765.1 Dehalococcoidia bacterium | reverse complement strand
GGTTTCGGGCGGTGACCAAGACAGTGGGGTTAGAACAAGTGCCGGAGTCAGGCGTCATGTCGCCTTCTCCGGCCGAAACAGTGAGCCTCAGGCGGGCGTCCTTGAGCTTATTAACTTCCAGAGTTGCCATGCAGGCGGTTTCCAGAGATTGCTTCCCCTCCACTACGTGCAGGATGCTATGTGTCAGGCCGAGGCTCTGGGCAGAGCGGCGAAGGCGGGCGAGGTGACGGTCGAGGCGAAAGATATGCCCCTGGTAAGCCCGCATGGTCTCGAATAACCCGTATCCGTAAAGGAAGCCATGGTCGAAGGGAGACAGCTTAGCCTTGGAGCGGGGGATAAGTTGGCCGTTGAGATAAATAATTTCTGTCATGATTTCAACCCTGCTCGTCATTGCGAAACCCCTAAGTGCCGAAGTAATCCCCAAGAATACCCTGCCACTGAGATTGCTTCACTTTGTTCGCAATGACAGGTGACGGCGATAATAGTAGATAAGGGCTCACAATGACTTTGCTTCACGTTGGTTAAATACTACTTTCGTCCCAAATTGGACTGGTAAAACGAAGAAAGTTGGTCAAAATATCGTGTCCTACTTCGGTGAGGATGGATTCGGGGTGAAACTGGACCCCCTCCACTACATAATCTCGGTGTCTCACCCCCATTATTATGCCTTCAGCGGTTTTGGCACTGATTGCGAGACAGGATGGAAGCCCCTCAGTTTCGATAATCAAGGAATGGTAGCGTGTTGCTGGGAAAGGATTGGGTAAGCCCTGATAGATAGTTTTGCCATTGTGGTGGATAATGGAGGTCTTGCCGTGGACTGGCAAGGTCTGACCAATTTTACCCCCATAGACGTAGCCAATGCATTGATGCCCCAAACATACTCCCAGTATGGGGATTTTCCCACCGAAATGTCGCACTGTCTCGTTAGACATGCCTGCTTCTAAGGGTGTACAAGGCCCTGGGGAGATAATAATATGGCTGGGGGCTAGCTCTTCGATTTGAGCTAAAGTTATCTGGTCATTACGATAGACCACTGGTTGCCAGCCCAGTTCCCCCAGGTATTGGGCTAGGTTGTAAACAAAGGAATCATAGTTATCTATTATCAGTACCATTTTTAAGCTTGTTGCAATGATAGAATATCTTGCTCCTCCCATTGCGGTGAATTTCTTAGCACTAAACTATGTCTCCACCTGACCGTCATTGACAAATCTGTCTTTGGCGTTTATCCTATTCATCGTTGTCTCCTTACAAGCACCTGTCTGTCGTGCGGGCACAAGCAGGCCTTTTTGGTGCAGATGTTATTTACTGTATCATAGCTGAAAAGGGATACCTTGGCTAGGGCTTCGAGGACTATGTGATTCTTTATGCTTTATCTGGATTCAAGAAAGGAGAAGCGGAATCAGAAATCAGGATAAAATCTGCCGAAGAAGCAACAGGGATTGCCCATTTTGTTGAAGGAGAAAGTCATGGAAAAGGTCATCATTTTCGACACTACTTTGCGAGATGGTGAGCAAGCCGCGGGAGCGAGCTTGAACCTCCAGGAGAAGCTGGGGATAGCCAGGCAACTGGATAGACTTGGCGTTGATGTTATTGAACCTGGTTTTCCTGCCAGCTCAGTTGGAGAGTTTGAGGCTGTTCGGCTTATTGCCCAGGAGCTTAAGCGTCCCACAATTTGCGCTCTGACCCTTGCCAATATTGAAGCCGTAGACAGAGCCTGGGAGGCGGTTAAGGACGCTGCGCATCCCCGGATTCATGTTTTTCTTTCAGCTTCAGACATTCACCTAGCTCACCAGCTTAGGAAGAGTCGGGATGAGGTTCTAAAGATGTCTCAGGAAACGGTGGCTCGAGCTAAGAGTTATTTAGACGACGTTGAGTTCTCACCGATGGATGCCAGTCGTGCTGATCCTGCTTATATCTATCAAATTCTGGAAGCAGTGATCAACGCTGGAGCAACCACGGTTAACATCCCCGATACTGTGGGCTATGCTACCCCTCAGGAATTTGGCAGTTTAATCCGGGGCATACTGGACAATGTGCCTAATATCGACAAGGCTGTGATCAGCGTGCATTGTCATGATGACCTCGGGTTGGCTGTGGCTAATAGTCTCGAAGCAATAAGGGTAGGTGCACGGCAGGTTGAATGTACCATTAACGGCATCGGTGAGAGAGCTGGCAATGCTTCTCTGGAGGAAATTGTCATGGCTTTAAAAACTCGCCAGGATTTCTTCAATCTAACCACCAGTATTGATACGACTCAAATTTACCGAACGAGTCGTTTAGTTAGCGAGCTTACTGGTTTTTCCATCCAGCCTAACAAAGCTATCATTGGGGCAAACGCTTTCCGCCATCAGTCAGGTATCCATCAAGATGGCGTGCTCAAAAAGTCTATCACTTACGAAATTATGGACCCTAAATCGGTGGGCATACCCTCGAGTACCTTGGTGCTGAGTAAGGTGAGTGGTAGACATGCCTTCAAGGAGAGACTATCCGAGCTTGGCTACACTTTAAGCGAAGAAGACTTAAACCGCGCCTTTCAGGGCTTCAAAGAGTTAGCAGATAAGAAAAAGGAAATCACAGACCGAGATATTGAATCTCTGATAGCCGAGGAACTGCGCACTGTTACCGAAGTGTACCATCTTGACCATGTTGAAGTTTCCTGCGGTGACCATAGTATCCCTACGGCCACAGTTAGGCTCATCGGTCCAGACGGGCAGAGTTTGGCTGATGCTGCTTTGGGTACAGGTCCTGTGGATGCCGTATATAAAGCTATCAACCGCATAGTTGGGATACCTAATGAACTCACGGAGTTCACCGTTAAATCGGTTACCGAGGGGATTGATGCCATCGGGGAGGTTTTGATACGTATAGAGAGTAAGGGTGTAACCTATACCGGGCGTGGTGCTGCCACTGATGTCATTGTTGCCAGTGCCAAGGCATACATGAATGCTCTAAATCGTTTGTTGACGGCAAAAAAGGGGGGTAAGTAATGTTGAAGGCAGGAATTAAGCTCTCTGAGATCTTCTGAACGCGGAGGTGATGAATTTGAGTCCCTGGCTAGAAATGATATTGAGGTTTTTATTGGCTGTTGCCTTGGGGGCAGGCATTGGTTATCAGCGGGAACGGGCAGGCAAGGTAGCGGGGCTACGCACGCATATATTAGTTAGCTCCGGAGCAGCCCTTTTCACCTTGGTATCTATATACGGGTTTGGTGGTGCAGCGGTTGATATCTCTCGAGTTGCTGCTGGAGTAGTAGTTGGGGTTGGTTTCATCGGCGCTGGCGTTATTCTCCGCGGCGCACGCGAGGAGGAAGTGGCAGGACTAACCACTGCTACTACTATCTGGATAACTGCCGCCATAGGTCTAGCTGCGGGGACAGGAATGTATTTGGTCTCCGTTATAGCAACTGTGGTCACCGTAGGTGTTTTGTTTATTCCCAAGATTCGTGGCTAAGAAAATCATTGCGAGCAGAGCGAAGCAATCTCAATGAGAACGCCGATTTAAGGATTTTAACAACACTCCTGGCAAAGGGGCATTTGGTATGCTCAAAATTTTGCACACTGCTGATATTCACCTCGGGGCGAAGTTCTCGGGTCTAGGAAATAAGAGCGACTCCCAGCGAGAGCAATTGAGAACTACGTTCAAGAACGTCATAGCCACTGCAATAGATGAAAGGGTGAATATCATTTTAATTGCCGGGGACCTATTCAATGCTAACCAGCAGCCGCAAAAAAATATAGATTTGGTAATAGAGCAATTTAATTTGCTTGGGTCAAATAATATTCCAGTCTGCCTTATCCCCGGCACGCATGATTCTCTTGATTCCTCGTCAATTTACAGAAAAGTTGACTTTGAAGAAAAATGCTCTAATCTAAAAATTTTTGCTGATGAAAATATATCCTCCAAGGAGTATCCCGGCCTTGATTTAACGGTATATGGGAAGCCAAATCTGAGTAATAGGTCCTACATAAGCCCATTGAAAGGGCTCAAGCGTTCGACCTCAAGTAAGTTTCATATCGCTATGGCTCACGGGTCGCTCTATATCCCAGAAAAGATAGCGGAGGATGACCATGTCTTCAAGCTTGAAGAAATTAAAGCCAGTGGCATGGATTATCTGGCGCTGGGGCACTGGCACCGAGTCTATGCCTGTTTGGAGAAGCCTCCAGCCTGGTATTCCGGCCCGCCGGAGTGGATACCTGACCAAAGAGAAAGAGGTGCTGTGCTTTTAGTTAGCCTTTTGGACTGCGGCGAGGTTAAGGTTGAACCCAAAAAGCTTGGGCTCCGTGACTATGACGAAGTAGAGATAGACATGAGTGAAATACAAGAACTGGCGACGCTAAAAGCGAGAATTTCCGATGGGGCAAATCAGAATCTGATAAGAAGAATCACTCTTAAAGGGCTTCGCGATGCCGAACTTATAGCAAATCCTGAGGAATTAGAAACCGAATTGGGGGAGAAATTTTTTCATCTTGGTGTTATGGATAAATCTCATCCACAGTCAGGAGAGATCACAGAGGATGAAGAGCGGTTGATTAGGAATAGATTTATTAAGCTAATGAAGGGGCAAATCGAGAACTCGGAGGGAGAAGAGAAGGACATTGCTGAAAGTGCCCTTCAGTATGGTATAGCTCTTCTGGATGGGAAGGAAGTCTTATAATGTGGTTGAAAAGGCTTGAGCTCAAAAACTTCAAGAGATTTGATGATTTTAAACCTCAGTTCAGTCCCGGGATAAATGTGGTCAAAGGGCCGCTAAATGAAATTGGAAAGTCCACTCTGCTCAAAGGAATAGTTGCTGCCCTCTTTTACGATGTGAAGAGCGTCAAGAAGGAGGTTAAGGATTGCGTTTCATGGGGTTTGGATAGACAATGTGAAACCCTTGCGGAATTTGAGGAGAAGGGGAAGACATATTCACTATACAAGGATTTTGAAAAAGGGCTTGTCAGCTTTATCGGGCACAATACCGGAGAAAAATTTGATACGTCTAAGAGAGTTTTGAGAAAGATGAAAGATCTCTTGGGGACTGACTCTGATGAATTTTTCTCCTTAACCTCCTGTATTTACCAGGACGAAGTAAAGGCAATATCAAGCGGTAAAAAGCAGATAAGTGATAGTTTGGAGGAAGTGGTAACCGGGGGGAAGGAAGGCGTCCTTGCCTCTCAAGCAATAAAGAGGCTAGATGACAAAATCTCTGAGATTAAGAAGGGATTGGATAGACCAGCGAAAAACCCCGGTATCTTGGCAAGCCTCAAAAACAAACTGCAAGATACTTCACAGACATATGATAAGGTCAAAGATGAGGTCTCCAAAGTCGAAGCGCGGAAAATCGAGCTAGTGGATGTGAAGAAGCAGCTGGCTGAGGCCAAAGAGCGATATGAGAATGTCAAGGCTTTGTTGGATAAAGATAAACAGTGTAGAAAGATCGGGCAATCTATAGAAGAATTAAGACAGAAATATGGTGAGGTGAAAAAGCGACTTGACGGAGTAAATGAACTAATGACCAAGCTCGAAGGGACAAACAAGGCACTTAGGTCCATTGAAGGGTTTGAAGATGAGCAGCAGGTCTCGAAATTTAGAAAGAAACTGGATGCAATCCAGAATACACGTGGGAATATCGAGAGGGACCTAACTAGGCGAGAAGAAAAGGTAACTGAGACGAAAGATAAGCTGGACAGAAGAAAACCCATTAGATTTCTTGGTTCAGGGAGAGGCTTAGCTACTTCGATAATCATATTGATAGGCGGGATAATTGGAGTATTGGTTGGTCCCTTCTACCTCTTGGGGTTGATAATCCTGGGCGCGGCTCTTCTTGTCATAACCATAAGAGCGAGTCGTGCCCTCATTCGAGATAAGACTAATATTTCGGGCATTGAAGAGCGCATCCAAGAAATGAAGGAAGCTCTCGGTAAACTTGGCCAGGAAGAGAAGGAATTGCTGGCTGAGGCTAAGTGTAACATGGTTGGCGAGTTCGATAAGAAGGGAATGGATTTTAAATTTTGGCTTGAAGAGAAAAGGAGCTTAGAAGCTCAGCTAAAGGGGATGTTGGGAGGCAAGACGGTGGAAGATTTTCAAAATCAAGAACAAGAAATAGCAACGGATTTAGCAGTTGAGAAGGCAGGACTCACTGATGACTTGGAAGCTACGGCGCTGAACCCAAAAGAATGCATCGAGAAAGAAAGGGAAGTTCAGAGTTTAGAAGAAACGCAAGCTAAGCTTATAGACCGTAAAAAATACTGTGAGACGGTTATTGAGCTAGCAAAAGAAAATGGGGTTGATGCCGAAAAACAAACTGGGCTAAAAGAGGACTTGGAAAGTGCTCAAGAAGATTTGAAGCAAGAAGAAAAAAGGGTGAAAATCTATGAGTTAGCCAAAGACTTCATATCTAAGGCGAGGGACGAGGCCCTTTCCTCAATCATTAATATTTTAGGGGAGAAAATCCAAGGGTATTTTGAAATCTTCACAAGTGGCAAATATAAGCAAGTGGAGATCACGAAGGACGACAAGGGTAATTTAGAATTCTGGATATATTCAGACGAGAAAGGCGGCCTTGCCAGGCCCGAAGAGCTAAGTGGAGGTGTGATTGATGAGTTCTATTTGGCATGTCGGCTTGCCTTGGTGAAGTTGATATTTGGCGATAAAAAACCGCCTTTGATATTGGATGACCCCTTTGTTAATTTTGACTCTGTCCGTCTGGCTAACACGCTAAACTTTTTCAAAACACTGGCCTCAGATTATCAAATCATCATATTCACGCTGAGCGATTTATATGATAAGGTAGCTGATAATATTATTCCGTTACCGTTGGGTAAAAAAGGAAGTTCTTTGTGATGAACTTAGTACTCATCATAATAAGCGTGGTTTTCGTGATAGGCAGCAAAGAATGAGAGGTAAATAGTATGAAATTCGATGTAACGGTTTTACCCGGCGATGGTGTCGGCCCCGAGGTAATAACCCAGGCGCTAAAGGTTTTGCAGACCGTGGGTGAGAAATTCGGGCATAGCTTCCGCCTTCAAAATGGTCTCATAGGTGGCGTTGCTATAGACACCCTGGGCACAGCCTTCAGTGATGAGACCTTGAAGATGTGTAAACAATGTGATGCAGTGCTGCTCGGCGCAGTCGGCGGTTCTAAATGGGATGACCCTCAAGCCAAAATCCACCCTGAAGACGGACTTCTGGCTTTGCGCAAAGGGCTGGGGCTGTTTGCTAATTTGCGCCCCGTGAAAGTTTCCCCTATGCTGGTGAATTCTACTAATCTCAAGCCGGAGGTGGTTAAGGGGGTTGATCTGGTGAGGGTTAGAGAACTCACAGGCGGACTTTACTTTGGTCAGCCCAAGAAACAGTGGCAAACTCCGGAGGGAAGGCAGGCTGTTGATACCATGGCTTATTCCGAGATGGAAATTGAGCGCATATTAAGGGTTGGCTTTGAGTTAGCTCTCAGCCGTCGTAAGAAGCTAACTTCGGTGGACAAAGCTAATGTTCTGCAGTCATCCCGGCTATGGCGGCAGATTGCTATAGAAATTTCCGCCGATTACCCCGATGTTGAGCTTCAGCATATGCTGGTTGATGCTTGTGCTATGAGATTTATTCAACGTCCTGCTGAACTGGATGTCTTGGTCACGGAAAACATGTTTGGTGACATTCTCACCGACGAGGCTTCAATGCTGGCTGGCTCTATGGGCATGCTCCCTTCGGCTAGTTTAGCAGGAATTCCCAGGGGAAAAACCTTCGGCATGTATGAGCCAATTCATGGCAGCGCTCCCAGTCGAGCGGGGCAAAACCTGGCTAACCCTATTGCCACTATCTTGAGCGTAGCTATGATGCTTCGCTATTCCTTTGCGCTGGAAACTGAAGCACAGACTGTAGAAAATGCCGTTCTCCATACCTTGGAGAAAGGTTATAGAACTTACGATATAATGTCAGAAGGCAAGATTCGGGTGGGAACAAAGGAGATGGGAGATTTGATTGCTCAAAAAGTGAAAGGTTAAGGGAATTTTCAATGTCGACAGTGCAGCTTTATGATACAACGCTGAGGGATGGTGCCCAACAGGAAGGCATTTCTTTATCTGTCGAGGATAAGCTGAAGATTTGCCAGAAGCTGGATGAGCTTGGCATTGACTTCATCGAGGGTGGTTGGCCCGGTTCTAATCCTAAAGATACCGAATTCTTTACTAGGGCACAGAATTTAAACTTGACATATTCTACGCTAGTTGCCTTTGGCAGCACTAGGCGCTCAGGTTCTCGGGTGGAAAAAGACCCTAATCTCCAGGCCTTGCTTCAAGCCAAGACCAAGGTGGTCACCATTGTGGGAAAAGCCTGGAATAAGCAGGTAACCAGGGTTCTGGAAACAACGCTGGAAGAAAACCTCAGCATGATTACAGATTCCATAAGTTACCTCAGAGCAAAAGGGTTCAGGGTTTTCTTCGATGCCGAGCATTTCTTCGATGGGTATAAGGGTAATCCTGAATATGCCTTGCAGGTGGTGGCAGCGGCAGCCAAGGCCGGTGCGGAATGCGTGGTTCTTTGTGATACCAATGGCGGCACCCTGCCACAACAGATAACAAAGGCTATTAAAGCTGTTCAAAGGGCAAGCCCTGTTCTTTTGGGCATTCACACACATAATGACGCTGAGCTTGCTGTGGCCAACTCCCTAGCCGCTGTAGAAGCGGGGGTTATTCAGGTTCAGGGAACCATGAATGGTTATGGTGAACGATGTGGCAATGCCAATCTCTGTTCAATCATACCAACTTTGAAACTTAAGATGGGCATTGATTGCGTTACTGACGAGCAGCTAACCAACCTCGGCGATGTCTCTCGCTATATATCAGAACTGGCTAACATGCCTCATTATGACCGGCTTCCCTATGTAGGCGATGATTCCTTCACCCATAAGGCTGGGATTCACGTATCAGGCTTAATAAAATGGGAAGATAGCTACCAGCATATAAACCCGAGTCTGGTAGGCAGCCGCCCGCACGTTGTTGTTTCCGAACTGGCTGGGAAGGGAAGTATTATCTTTAAAGCTAAGGAGCGTGGACTACCTGTCCCGAAAGGTAAGGAGGTTGACAAGGTACTGGAGCAAATTAAGTCACTAGAGAAGCAAGGTTTTCAATATGACATTGCCGAGGCATCCTTCGAACTTTTGCTCCGCCGGGCTCAGCCCGACTATCAGCCGCCTTTTGAGTTAGTTGACTTCATGGTGGTGGTAGAGAAACGGCGCCGCCCGCCCACCAGAGGAAACCATGAAGAGCTGTTGTCAGAAGCTACTATCAAGGTCAAGGTGGATGACAGGATAGTGCATACGGCTGCCGAAGGCGATGGACCAGTCGATGCCCTCGACCAGGCTCTGCGTAGCGCTTTACTTCAGTTCTACCCCGACTTGACTGCTGTAAAACTTATTGACTATAAGGTGCGCATCCTCGAAGAAACCGCAGGCACTGCATCGCAGGTTCGGGTGCTCATTGAATTCAGCGACGGCAAGGAAAACTGGCGGACGGTAGGCAGCTCCACTAACATCATCGAAGCCAGCTGGCTGGCCCTGGCCGACAGCATTGAATACTGGCTTATAAAGCAGGGTGGCAAGGCATAAAAGGGCTGACTATGGCTAAAAGAGGGGTAGAAGGCTACCATGGATAAACCAATGTCCAATTTTCTTTTTCAATTCATGTCGGTGGGCTACAAATTTCGCGATTTCTTCTTACCACGCAAGAATATCCTGAAAGAGATGGGAATAAAGCCGGGATTTCAGGTGCTTGATTATGGCTGTGGCCCCGGGAGTTACATAGCCCCCCTCGCAAAATTGGTAGAAGAATCAGGGAAAGTTTATGCTCTGGATATTCATCCACTGGCAATTCAGAAGGTTCAGGATATCGCCTCAAAAAAGCGACTGGGGAATGTGGAAACCATTCTTTCCGATTGCCAAACCGGGTTGCCGGATAATACCTTGGATGCCGTTCTATTATACGACGCCTTTCACCACTTGAGTGACCCAAATGGAGTACTGAAAGAGTTACATCGAGTGTTGAAACCAGATGGAATCCTGTCTTTTGGTGACCACCATATGGAGGAAAAAGAAATAGTGGCTGAGTTAACAAAAGACCAATTGTTCAGGCTGCTGAAAAAAGGCCAAGGAACGTATACTTTCTTAAAGAAATAGTTAACCGCGTAGCGTCGTGTAAAATTCTCGTTCTCAATATGTCCTTCGTACCGCCCTCTTCGTTTACTGAAAATGCTCTCTCGGTTTAGCACCTCGCCTTTAGCCAGTCCAGAACAAAAGCCATTGCTACCTGTTCCAGGCGCATTTTGTGGTTGGCACCGGGTATTATTTTTAACTCTTTGGGCTCTTTAGCTTTCTGGTACAGCTTATGTGCGTGCTCCAGGGGTATTAATTCATCGGCATCTCCATGAACCAAAAGCAGGGGACGGGGGGAAATTCTATCGATCCAGTTGATTGGAGAGACGGTCTCAAATCCCTCTTCCCATTCTTCTATTGAGGGTGGAAAATCTTCATCCCTGATTGACCCGATTTGGCGAAACCGTTGGATAGTGTCCAGAGGCGTTTCTTCTTGAGACAGAGAGCGAAAATCCGCAGGGCAGGCACAGGTTACCACTGAAGATATTCGAAGGTCTTGCGCTGCGGTATAAACGGAAACCGCTGCTCCTCCGCTAAATCCCAGTAAACAAAAACGGGTCTTATCTACCTCCTTCAGGTCATACAGGAAATCAAGAGCGGCTTGCAAATCTCGACTCCAGCCCAGGATGTCTAAGTTACCTTCGCTCCTTCCCGCCCCCCGGAAGTTAAAGATTAGGGTGGCGAAGCCAGCATGGCAAAAGCGCTGCGCCAGCATATTATAGCCCCTGTCGGTGGGGTCGGGAGGAACAGCGGGAATGCCATGGCAGATGCACAAGGCGGGATGAACCTTGTCCCTTGACGGAACATGAAGCTCGCCGACAAGCTCAAGTCCATCGGATTTAAAGCGAATTTCTTTTATTTGCATCTTTCAAAGGGTCAAAAATAATAGGTCCGCCTTCTTCTCCTAAAAATGAGGCCAGCTACGAGCCCCAGCAGCAATCCCCCGAGGTGAGCTTGCCAGGCTATCCCGGAGAAGAAGAAGGAGAGGACGAGGAGGATTATGACTGCAATCCAAAGTGGCATGGGGATGGGGATGAAAAATATAAAGACTGGCATTCTGGGGACTATTACCGCCAGGGCTCCAGCAAGTGCAAAAATAGCTCCCGAGGCTCCTATACCTGTTGAAAATGGGTTCGTGAGAAGGACGAAGAGAATATTCCCCGCCAGCCCTCCTAGAAAAAATACCGCCAGGAAACTTCTCTCCCCCACTGCCCGGATGAAGAAGCTTCCCAGGAAATACAAGGCTATCATATTGAATAATATGTGAAAAATACTGCCATGGACAAACATGCTGCTTATGATGGTCCAGGGTTGTTGTGGGAGCAGCGCGGGTGTCAAACCCAGAAAATAGATTATTTCTGGCCTTACCAGAGTGATTATGAAGATTACGACATTTAGAGCTATTAAAAACCACAGGACACTTAAATTGACGGCGCGATAAGTTCGCATTGCACAATTATAGATTAAATCTGACCTTTGGTTCAATGGGCTATCTCAAAGAGCTGGCGGGTTATAATGTGTTGTAATATCCGGTGCGGTAAGTTTATAATGGAAAAGATATTCAGGCTGGCAAGATATTTTCCTTGCGGGAATTTTAAGTGAGCGAGCAAAGTCCAGAGCAAAAACGAAAACTTCCCCCAATAGTTATAGTGGGCATAATTCTGGCAGCCCTCTGTGGCATCTCATTGTACATACGCATA
>JAUWFX010000138.1 GCA_030606765.1 Dehalococcoidia bacterium | reverse complement strand
ACACAGGAAGACAAGAGAACCCAAATTTGGGATATAAGTTCCCTGCACAGGCAGGATATCACGGCATCCCACCCGCAGACAGCACGTTCAACCTAAGGTCGAAGTTGGTCAAGCTAATAGAAGAGTCTGGCATACCAGTGAAATACCACCACCATGAGGTAGGCGCAGCCCAAGTGGAGATAGAGGTGCTACACGATACCTTACTAAGGACAGCAGATGCGGTAATGCTGATGAAGTATCTAATCAAGAATATTGCCTACCAGAGTGGTAAAGTTGCTACCTTCATGCCCAAGCCGCTTTACCAAGAAGCTGGGAATGGTATGCATGTCCACCAGTATCTATCTGACGGCAAGATTTCACTCTTCTATGACAAAAACGGCTATGCTGGCCTGAGCCAACTGGCCTTAAATTACATTGGCGGCTTGTTGAAACACGGACCAGCACTCCTAGCATTTACTAATCCCAGCACCAACTCTTATAAAAGGCTTATCCCTGGCTATGAAGCCCCGGTGAATCTTTTCTATGCTGCAGCAAACAGGACTGCAGCGGTACGCATACCTATGTATGATGTAAATAGGCAGAGGACAAGAATAGAGTTCCGCCCACCCGATGCAACCTGTAATCCCTATTTGGCTTTGTCAGCTATGCTAATGGCAGGTCTTGATGGAATCGAGAATAAGATAGACCCAGCTGCCGAAGGGTTTGGTCCCTTTGAAATCGACATTGCCGAGATGCCAGAGCAACAGCGAGCTAGTATTAAGGCTTTACCCAGCTCTCTGCAAGATGCCTTAAATGCCCTGAGAGACGACCATGACTTTCTATTAAAAGGGCAGGTGTTTACTGAGGATTTGATAGACGCTTGGATTGAATATAAACTGAACAAGGAAGTAAATCCACTACGGGCCAGACCACATCCCTACGAGTTTGAGCTATATAGCGACATATAGTAAGCATAAAAAATAGAAGTATGCCCAAAAGGAGAAGGAGTGACAGCTATCGGCGTTGATATTGTGGAGATAGAGCGCGTTGAATCAGCAATCAAACGGTGGGGAGAGCGCTTTTTAAGCCGGATTTACACCGAAACAGAGCTCAGGACTTGCCAGGATAGACTTGCGTCCTTAGCATCCAGATTTGCTGCTAAAGAGGCGGTGATGAAAGTCCTGGGAACAGGTGGGATAGGTATTGCTTGGCATGAAATTGAGATTCTAACCGGTGATGATGCCAGACCATCGGTCAAACTTTACGGGCAAGCTTTGAATAAAGCTGCGGAATTAAACTTAAAAGAGGTCTCTGTTAGCCTTTCTGACAGTAAGCAGCATGCCGTCGCTGTAGCTATAGGCATATAAAGTCCTTTATTTTAACTCTCTTTTTAATTTCTCCATTACTTTGGCAAACTCTTGGCTGTATCTTTTTTCTTGGTCGGAGAGAAAATCTCGCCATTGAGGAAGCTGTTTTATCGCCTCATCAACACTCAGTTGAGCAACCATGGTGTTTTGTCCTTGCTGAACTTGTTTTACCCTTAGTTGAGGATTTCTTTCTACTTCAGCTCTTATACCATTGTAGGCTTGCTCCATTTCTGCTCCATGCCTCTTTTGTAAGTCCTCCATCAGGTTTAAATTTAGTTCAACTATAGAAGTATTCTGTTCTTCCTTGAGGGTCTCTATGGCTAAAATTCCGTCCCTTTTCCTTTGCAGTTCGGTTGGAGTACTTCCAAAACTAAGGGAATCTATCAGTCTCATCTGGGCTTCCCTCAAAAGGGATGGCTTGCCTTCTTCCTTTAACCTCTTCCACAAGCTTTCGGGGTCAATCTGCCCTTGGTAAAATTCCGAGAGTAGAGAGTTCACCTTCTCAAAATCTACCATCTTCTCTTTTTCTTCTCGGGTCAACTCACCAATCTTGGCTAATCTTTCTCTAGCGATTGGTGAAAGGTCTTTCTCCCAATTTTTCATTGATTATCTCCCCGTAAATAGTCGACAACTATTTTACACCACAGCAGACAAGAAGATAGTATATAATATGAAAGCAGATTTGGGGAGTGCGATGGGAATCAGACTTCATCAGGAGATTCGAAAACAGAATGAACAGCTAGCCCGGGTAAGGTCTCGCTTTCCTCAAATCGACGATTATATTAACAGGCTGGAAAGCAACCTTATGCTATCTGAGTAAGAGAATGGAGAACTAATTAAAAAAACTGAGGATTTTCTAAGGGAAGAAGACTGAGTCTTACTTAGACAAAAGAATTTTATCAAGATGCTAGCCAAGGTAAAAAGTGCTGCTGTTGTGGGTCTGGAGGGAGCCATAGTGGAAGTAGAGGTGGATTTATCACCAGGCTTACCTTCTTTCACCATCGTTGGACTACCAGACAAGGGAGTCCAGGAGGCAAGAGAAAGAGTAAGGTCAGCTATAAGAAACTCCTACTACAAGTTCCCTACCAGGCGTATTACTGTCAACCTGGCTCCAGCAGACTTAAAAAAGGAAGGCCCTGCTTACGACTTACCCATAGCCATAGGCATACTGATGAGCTCAGGACAGCTAAACGCCGACCTCACCAACAGTATCTTTTTAGGGGAGCTCTCTTTGGATGGCAAGCTACGCCATACCCATGGGGTATTGCCCATGGTAGCTTTAGCCCGTGATAAAGGCTTATCTACCATATTCGTGCCTTTGGATGATGCTAAAGAGGCTTCCCTTATAGATAATATACATATATTCCCTACGGAATCGTTAGCGCAACTGGTTGTTCATCTTCAAGGCGAAGTAGGCATCCCTGAGTACCATAGCGAGCTAAATTGGGAGCAGGAATTTCGCCCTAGTTATGCCTTCGACCTCACTTATATTAAGGGGCAGGAGCATGCCAAGAGAGCTCTGGAGATAGCGGCGGCAGGAAGACACAATATCCTCATGTGTGGCCCACCGGGAAGTGGCAAGACTATGTTGGCTCGTTCTTTGCCCTCGATACTTCCCCTGTTGACCATGGAGGAAGCTATCGAGGTAACCAAGATTTACAGCGTTAGTGGATTGTTGCCTCAAGACACTCCTATCATTGTAGAACGCCCTTTTCGCTCCCCTCACTATACTATTTCCCATGCTGGCTTGGTGGGAGGGGGGCAATGGCCAAGGCCCGGGGAGATAAGCCTGGGGCACCACGGGGTGCTTTTTCTGGATGAATTCCCTGAGTTTGGGCACATAACACTGGAATCGCTGCGCCAACCGATAGAAGACAGAACAATTACCGTCAGCCGTGCTCGTGGCAGTGTTACCTTTCCTGCTAGCTTTATGCTGGTTGCAGCTATGAACCCCTGCCCCTGTGGGTATTATGGCGACCCTTTTAAGGAATGTAAATGCTCGTCAGGAGAAATCTCTCGCTATCACAAAAGGATAAGCGGACCATTACTGGACCGAATTGATATCTTTGTCGATGTTCCCCATATTGATTATGAAAAACTCACTGAAGATAAGCCCGGTGAAAGCTCGGATAAAGTCAGGGCCAGGGTCAAGGCAGCACATGAAATACAGCTTGAACGTTTTCGAGGGACGAAGCTGAAGTGCAATGCCGATATGACGCCCAAGGAGGTGAAGGAATTCTGCACGGTGGAACCGGCAGCTCAGAGCCTGCTTCGCGCCGCCATGAAGCAGCTTCATCTCACGGGCCGTGCCTTCCATCGCATCCTCAAGCTTTCCCGCACCATCGCCGATTTAGAGCATAGCGACATCATCAAGACACACCATATGGCTGAAGCTCTACAATACCGGCATAAGGAAATAATTTAGACCTAAAACCTGTTCGGTATATGCGTCAAGCCAGAAATAGAATGCGTCGGCACCAAACTCTGAGGCGTGAAGGAACCCTTCTGAGGCGTGAAGGAATCCTTTCCTTCACGGGGATACTTTCAGCAAGCTTTTGACTGGCTGTTACCTAGTATTAAAAGTTGTTATAATGTTCTTAAACAGACAGGTAACAGAATTACCCGAGTAGCATTCCTGGAGGAGGCGAAGCACACATTGGTTATCACAGTGTCGGCGAGAAGGCACTTTCAGGGAGGCGTCAGGTGTAGTTGCCTGGAGGGAGAAAGATGCCTCGTAACTAACCCTGTGAGATAAGCCGTTTTGCTTCTTGCGGCTAATTTACAGTGTTAAACTGGGTATCAAGCGTTACTATGAACCGGTAGTTCACTTAGTGCAACAAGGAGGCTAAGGTCAATGGAGCATATCAAGAAGACATCGCGGAAGCAGGTAGGTAAGAAATTGAGAACTCAGTTCCTCACTGGGGTTCTCGTTATTGTGCCGATTGGTGCCGCCGTATTGATACTGCGCTGGCTTTTTTTCAGCATTGATAACATTCTACAGCCTGTAGCCAAGTCGCTATTAGGTTACACGATTCCTGGCCTGGGCTTGGGCATCACAGTAGTGTTAATCTACTTGACTGGAGTTATAGCGACCAATGTTATTGGAAGGAGACTGATT
>JAUWFX010000115.1 GCA_030606765.1 Dehalococcoidia bacterium | reverse complement strand
TCTTGGTGACAAAAATAATCCTAAGGGCAGCCGTATTTTTGGTCCTGTAGCCCGAGAACTTAGAGATAAAAACTTTGCCAAAATAATATCCTTGGCCCCTGAGGTCTTGTAAAATGAAAATCAGAAAAGATGATACGGTTGTCATAACTGCTGGCAAAGACAGTGGGAAAAGGGGAAAAGTGCGCCGTACCTGGCCTGACGAAGAGAGGGTGATAGTAGAAGGCGCCAATATGATTAAGCGCCATTCCCGTGCCCGCAGGGCTGCTCGCCAAGCTGGCATAATTGAGCTTGAAGCTCCAATCCATGTATCCAACGTAATGTTGGTATGTAGTAAATGTGACAAACCTACGCGAGTGGGTTTCCACTTTTTGGCCGATGGTAAAAGGGTGCGAGTTTGCAAATCATGTCGAGAGGTGATTGACTAAGGGAGTTGGTTATGAAATCTCGCTTGGAGGAAAAATATTTAGCTGAATTAGGTCCTCAGCTTAAAGCTGGACTAGGCTATGACAATATAATGCAATTGCCCAAGTTGAGAAAGATTGTACTTAGTGTTGGTTTAGGCGAAGCAACACAGGAGCCTAAAGCTCTTGAAGCAGCGGAGAAGGACCTAGCTACAATTTCGGGGCAACATCCGGTGACGACACGGGCGAAAAGGTCTATCTCCTCTTTCAAACTACGGGCTGGTATGCCTATTGGGATGATGGTGACTTTGCGAGGTAAGCGGATGTACGATTTCTTTGACAAACTGGTTAATGTTGTTCTACCGAGGTTTCGAGATTTCCGCGGAGTATCACGGGATTCGTTCGATGGTCGAGGAAACTACAGCCTGGGCATGAAAGAACAGATAGGTTTCCCTGAGATTGATTACGATAAAGTAGACAAAATTCGCGGTCTCGAGGTAACCATTGTTACTACGGCTAAGAACGATGATGAAGCCAGGACTTTGTTGGAACTAATGGGCATGCCTTTCAGGAGAACTTGATATGGCGAAGTTATCTAAGATTGTCAAGTCAAAGCGCCCGCCAAAGTATAAAGTGCAGCAACGTAATCGCTGTAAGTTATGTGGTAGGCCGCGTGCTTATATGCGTAAATTTGGCTTGTGTCGTATTTGTTTCCGAGAACTTGCTGTAACTGGTGTAATCCCTGGGATAAGAAAGTCGAGCTGGTAAAGAAAAATGACAATTATTGACCCTATCGCTGATATGTTAACCAGGATACGCAACGCTATCATGGCAGATCATGATTGTGTGCTTGTGCCTTCCTCTAAAATAAAGCTTTCTATCGCCAAAATACTTAATGAAGAGGGTTTTATTGACCGTTATGAAGTGCTTAAAGGGAAACCACAGCCCATGATGAAAATCTACCTCAAGTACACAGGTGACCAGCCTGCAATCTTAGGGTTAGAAAGGACGAGCAAGCCGAGCTTAAGAGTCTATGCGGAAAGACGTGAAATCCCCCGTGTTTATGGGGGCTTGGGTATCGCCATTCTATCCACATCCAAAGGTATTATGACTGGTCAGGAGGCATGGCGGCAGCATCTTGGCGGTGAAATTCTATGCTATGTGTGGTAAATTAACTCAGGAGCAATGAATTATGTCTCGTATTGGCGCGCTTCCCATTGCTATATCTCAAGGTAACGAGGTAAAGATTGAAGGAAGCGAAGTTGTGGTAAAGGGAAGCAAGGGAGAACTCCGGCGACGGTTTCACCCTGACATTTCTATCGCTTTGAAGGACGGGTGCTTGATTGTAACCCGGCCTAGTGATAGTAAGATCCATCGTTCTTTACATGGGCTTACTCGCAGCCTTCTGGCAAATATGGTTACAGGGGTGAGTGAAGGTTTTGAAAAAGTCCTGGAAATAAATGGCGTGGGCTATAGAGCGCAGAAAACTGGCGACAAGCTGTTGCTCCAGGTAGGATACGCCAATACTGTGGAGTTTCCCCCCCCTCCTGGTATTAGTATCACCGTTGAAGGAACAAATCGCATTCGCGTCACTGGTATTGATAAACAAGTAGTTGGAGAAACGGCTGCTAAAATTCGGGCGATACGCCCTCCTGACTCCTATAAAGGGAAAGGCATTAAATACTTTAATGAGAAGCTACGTCTTAAACCTGGCAAATCGGGCAAAATAGGCAAGAAATAGTGACTATAATGAGCGGGAGAGATTCAAAGGCAATCAGAAAGATACGACACAGACGGGTGAGGCAAAAAGTAACTGGAACGATATCACGTCCTCGATTATGTGTCTTCCGTAGCTTGAATCATGTCCATGCCCAGCTTATTGACGATTCTAGGAACCAGACTTTGGTCTCAATGAGCACTCTTGACTCTCAGATGAGAGGCAAGACCAATGGAATGGTGAAAACCAAGAAGGCGGAGATAGTGGGAACTTTGCTTGCGGAGAAAGCATTAAATAAAGGGATCAAACAGGTGGTTTTTGACCGTGGTGGCTATAAGTATCACGGCAGAGTTAAGGCTTTAGCCGAGGCGGCCAGGAAAGCTGGATTGGAATTTTGAGAGTTAACTTATGAAAGCGGTTACCAAAGTAAGAGGAAAGAAGGCCAAAATCGATGCCTCAGAACTAAGCCTCGAGGAGAAACTGTTAGGCATCGACCGTGTAACTAAAGTGGTCAAAGGTGGTAGACACCTTCGGTTCAGAGCTTCAGTGGTAGTTGGCGATGGCCGGGGGCATGTCGGATTTGGTTTAGCTAAAGCGGCAGCGGTTCCTGAAGCAGTTCGCAAGGCAGGTGCTATGGCGAGGAAGGGGCTGATTGAGGTGCCTATCAAGGACAATACCATCCCTCATGAAATTCTAGCCAAGTTCGGGGCATCCAAAATCTTACTAAAGCCGGCGGCGCCTGGCACAGGCTTAATTGTCAACAATACTACTCGGGCAGTGCTTGAATTGGCAGGCATAAAAGACGCCCTTGGCAAATCATTAGGTGGATCAAGCAAAATCAACGTAGCTAAGGCGACGATACTTGCCCTGGCTAACTTGAGGAAGAGTGAGGAAGCGGCAATTCAAACCGATGTTGAAGCTCAGGAAGAAAAGGTAGATGAAACAGAATGAATTAAGACCTCCTGAGGGTGCTAAGCACAAGAGAAAGCTCGTAGGTCGAGGAGATGGCAGCGGACATGGCACCTATTCGGGGCGAGGTTGCAAGGGGCAAAAGGCTCGCTCCGGTGGTGGCGTGCGCCTTGGCTTTGAAGGTGGGCACTTGCCTTTGATAAAACGGCTACCACGAAAAAGAGGGTTCACTAACATTTTTAAAACTGAATATAATATTGTCAATGTAGGGAAGCTAGCCATTTTCCCCCCAGAAACTGAGGTAACCCCTGAGGAATTGCTTCGAGCGAGGCTGATTAACACCCCGGACCATCCGACCAAAATTCTCGGCGCTGGCGACATCCGGCATCCATTGCTAGTTAAGGCTGATAAATTCTCTTCGTCGGCGGAGAAAAAAATCCTCGCTGCTGGAGGGAAGATAAAAAAGGTTTAGAATGCAGCGCAAAACGACCCGACCACGCCTCGTCCAGGCAATGATGGACGTAGTAACATTGCCTGATTTGCGGCGAAAAATTTTTTTCACCCTTGGCATGCTTGTCGTTTTTCGCTTTATGGCTCACGTTCCCTTGCCCGGCGTGGACATTGCGGCCTTGGAAGCATTTTTCGGGCAGAACCTCCTCTTCGGAATGCTTGACCTTTTTAGCGGTGGTGCCATGGCGAGTTTCAGTGTGGTTGCCATAGGCATTTATCCTTACATCACTGCATCCATAATTATGCAATTGCTGGTTCCGGTAATCCCCAGACTTCAGGCTATATCCCAGGAGGGGGAGCTCGGCAGCCAGAAAATCAATCGAATTACTCACTTTGTGACTATACCTTTGGCTGCCCTTCAAGGCTATGCTATGATTGCTTTGTTACGCTCTCAGGGCGTTACTATTGAGCCACTTGGATCATTGACCATAGCCACCATAATAATAACGATGATCGCTGGCACGATGTTCCTCGTGTGGCTAGGTGAATTGATTACCGAGCGTGGTATAGGGAACGGAATATCGATAATAATCTTTGGTGGTATCGTGGCCGGTCTGCCTGGGATAGTGGGTCGTGGCATTGTTACTGCTATTGGCGGACAGCCCGGGGGGTTGATCGCCTACATTATTCTGGCCTTAGCTATGCTGGTGCTTATAGTCATATTTGTTGAAGCGCATCGCCGTATTCCTGTACAGTATGCTCGGAGCACTTTTCGCGGTGGCCGCATGTACCGCCAATCGGGTTCCACCTACATACCGCTGCGGGTAAATACCGCCGGGATGATACCCCTTATTTTCGCCATTGCCCTAATGCAACTTCCCGCAACGATAGCTACATATTTCATGAACAGTGCAGACCCGAATTTCTGGAATACAATCTATAATTTGTTTCAGTCTAATACCGTGCTCTACAACGTATTGTATTTTGCTTTAGTAATTGGTTTCGCTTTCTTCTACACTATGG
Organism: Dehalococcoidia bacterium; assembly: GCA_030606765.1. The sequence continues at coordinate 1,380 of JAUWFX010000115.1, read as the reverse complement.
TCATATTTGAGCAAATGAACCTGCCTCAAACTTTGCAACAGCAAAGCGGTTTTATCCCTGGGGTTCGGCCCGGCAAGGCAACGGCTGATTATTTGAATGCAGTCATAAAGCGCATTACCTTTGGTGGCGCTCTCTTTCTGGCTGTAGTGGCACTTATGCCCTTCATTGCTCAAAAAATCACCGGCGTTCAAGCATTGGTAATCCAGAGCACCGCCATGCTTATAGCTGTCGGTGTGGCTCTAGATACTATGAAGCAATTGGAGGCTCAACTAACCATGCGCCGCTACGAGGGTTTCTTAAAATAATGTACATCATCATGCTAGGTGCTCCGGGGGCAGGGAAGGGAACTCAGGCGGATATGCTCTCTCAAGAGATGGATTTACCTCATATAGCCTCCGGGGATTTGTTTCGTCAGGCGTTAGAGGAAAGGACCGAGGTTGGTCTCTTGGCTAAAAACTATATGGATAAAGGAGAACTAGTTCCCGATGAGATAACCATAAAAATGATTTTGGAAAGAATTAATCAGCCTGACTGTGCCTCTGGTTGCCTTTTCGACGGCTTTCCCCGGACTTTGCATCAAGCTAAAGTTCTGGACAAAGCCCTTAAGGAGCAAGGAAAAAGCATAGATAAAGCAATATACATTGAAGTGCCCAATGAAGAACTAGTGAAACGCCTCAGTGGAAGATGGCTTTGCCGGACTTGTCAGACACCCTGTAACATGACAAGTTCACCGCCTAAAACGCCGGGGAAATGTGATAAATGCGGTGGTGAATTGTATCAACGTTCTGATGACAGGGAGGAAACAGTAAAGGACCGACTTAGTATTTTCTTTGCTCAAACTGTTCCCATCCTTGATTATTATAAAAAACAAAACAAACTAATTAGGGTCAATGGTAACTTGGGAATGCAGGGGGTAGCTAGAGAAATAATCTCTGCCCTCAAAGCCGGGATAAAATAAATGGTAATTATAAAATCTACCGAGGAAATAGTTATTATGCGAAAGTGTGGCAAAACCCTCGCCGCTATTTTAGATAAACTAAGAACGGAAATAAGACCGGGGATTAAGACTGGGCAGTTGGACATAATCATGGCCGAAGAATCGGAAAAAAGGGGAGTTATACCTTCTTTTAAGAACTATCGCGGCTTCCCGGCGAATTTATGTGTTTCTGTAAATGATGAAATAGTTCACGGCATTCCCGGTGAACGAATACTACAGGAAGGAGACGTCGTTTCTTTAGATGTAGGAGTAAAACTTAATGGCTTTCATACCGATGCCGCCATAACTATTGGTGTGGGGCGGATAAGTAAGGAGGCCGAGGATCTTATCGCGGTCACAGAAGGTAGTTTAAAGTCAGGCATCGCTCAAGCGATAAGTGGGGC
>JAUWFX010000010.1 GCA_030606765.1 Dehalococcoidia bacterium | reverse complement strand
TTTAAGTACCAGAACCTGAAGTTCGTTATCACTGAAATACGTGGAATGAAGATAGCGAAGGTCATAGTAACCAGGGAAAAGGGCGCTGCTGCAGCGTAGGTCAGAGGGGAGCTTAAGTTTATTCTATCTCAGCATGGTGCGATTTTGGGGGAAGACCTCGAAAAGTTAAGGGAAATTGTCCCTGACTCGGCGCGCCAGCAGAAAGCACGAGAATATAATAGGCTACTGCGGCGCGGCTTTTTTCTCGAGCTCGGAATAGGGTTCATCTTATTACTATTCTTTCTTTTCACCCCCGCCTCAACTACACTGGCGAGCCTTTTAGTTTTTCCTTTTCCGTGGTCAGCAGCCCTGTATCTATTGATCCTGGCAGCAGGCTATGGGGTGATAGTGGCACCATTAGGCTATTACTACGATTTTGTCTTGCCCCATCGTTATGGCTTATCAAAGCAAGACTTAGCAAGCTGGCTAAGGGACAAGGTTAAAGCTTCGGGGCTGGAATTACTGCTAGGCTTATGTCTGGTTGTAATCGTTTATTGGTTTATAGGGCATCTCCCGGCGCTGTGGTGGCTAGCAGCTGCCTTGATTATGTTCTTAGTCAGCTTAATCCTCACCTGGCTAACGCCCACCTTTCTTATACCTCTATTCTTTAAATTAAAGCCCTTAGAAGAAGGAGGGCTCAAAGAGAAATTGGTAGATTTAGCCAGGAGGGCTGGAGTTGATATTGCAGAGTGCCTTACCATGGATTTAAGCAGCAAAGCCACTACAGCTAACGCCATGCTAAGCGGCTGGGGCAAATCTAGACGTATTATCTTCAGCGATACTTTGCTCCAGGGATATTCATGGGATGAAATAGAGGTGACTTTGGCTCATGAACTAGGACATCGTCTCCACCATGATATTCCTAAGCTCATAGGAATCCAGGCAGTCACTTTTTTACTGGCATTTTATCTGGCCAATCTAGCCTTGAGAGCTGGAGTGGTATTATTTTCCTTCCAGGGAATAATTGATATCGCTGGCCTTCCCTGGCTAATTCTCGTTCTAGCCATGCTTATCCTGGTGTTACAACCAGCACTTAATTGGTATAATCGTCGCATAGAAATAGCGGCAGACGAGACTGCATTGGCGCTGAGCGACAACCCTCAAGCCTTTATTGGCTTGATAACTAAGCTGACCGACCAGAATCTAACCGAAGCCGAACCTGGCCAGTGGGCAAAACTTCTATTTTATGATCATCCCACTTATAATGAGAGGGTAAAACTAGCTCATAATTATATTTCTCGCAGCGACGCGAAGCAATCTAAGGAGGCCTTTTGAAGCTTATTTTAGTTAGACATGGCGAAACTTATTGGAATGATGAGAGGCGTATCCAGGGAGGCGATAGCGATATCGAACTGAATGATACCGGATTGGAACAAGTCAAGAAGCTAGCAACTTTCCTCGAGAATGAGCCCATTACTGCTATATTCTCCAGTCCTTTGCAGCGAGCTACAGCTACAGCCAAAGTCATAGCTAGCCATCACCAGTTGCCTGTAGAGATTGAGCAAGGGCTTAGAGAGCTGAGAGTTGGTGAACTGGAAGGCATGTCTGTTTCAAATTTAAGTACCACGTTCAGCCAGTTTTTAGTGCAATGGTGGCAAGACAGGGGGACAATGAAATTACCCAATGGAGAAAGTCTTGTTGAATTGCAACAGAGAGCGTGGAAGGTTATTGAACGTCTGCTCGAAAGGCATAAAACTAGTCCTGAGCACAGCAAAGACGCTACGGTGGTAGTAGTCAGCCATTACTTCGTTAGCTTAGTCATCATTCTCAAAGCTTTAGATTTACCTCTGGACTTCTTTACCAAATTCAAATTAGACCTTGGTGGAGTGAGCATTCTTGAGTTCCGGGATTACGGAGCCCGCTTGCTGGCATTTAATGATACCTCCTATTAGTGTTAGCTGCGAGGGGCAAAGCAAATGGGTTCCCCAAAATTCGCAGAACTTTTGGGATGAAAAGCAATCCTTATGAACAAGATTAAGCTAGAGTCAAAAGTTATAAATTTTATCCAGCGGTATAGCTTGATTTCACGTAAGGAGATAGTAGTTGTCGGGGTCTCAGGTGGTGCCGACTCAGTATGTTTACTCCATGTCCTGGCAAAATGGCGGAAAGGACCAGGGCTAAGACTTCACGTAGCTCATCTCAATCATCAACTCCGGGGAGTTGAATCCGAAGCTGATTCTGAATACATGTCTAATCTGGCTGGCTCGCTTGGCATTCCCATCACTATTGATAGGCAGGACGTGGCTGCCTACAGGATTGAAAGAAATTGCTCTATAGAGGAAGCTGCCCGGGAACTACGCTATACTTTTCTTGCCAGGGTAGCTAGAGAAGTCGGAGCCAATCGAATAGCCATAGGTCATACCAGGGATGACCAGGTAGAGACCATTTTGATGCACATATTACGGGGAACAGGAATTACAGGATTGTGTGGTTTAGCCCCTTGCTCCCCTATGGCGTATGACAGCCAGGGAATGTCATGGCCCACTCCCCCCCCGTCATTGCGAGCGAAGCGAAGCAATCTCTTAGTAATAAGACCGCTTCTGGATATTACCAGGGAGGAAACAACGAGTTATTGCCAGGAACATCAGCTTGCCCCACGTATTGATTCCTCCAACCTTTCGCTTTCATTCTTCCGAAATCGCCTTCGCCTCCAGTTGTTGCCTCTGCTCAGACAATATAATCCGAGCGTTGACCAGGCCCTGCTCCGTTTGGCTGATATTGCCAAAGAGGATAGCGCTTTAATTGAACAGCAAGCTTCCGGGTTGTGGGATGAAGTGGCCAGGCAGGAAAATAACACCATTTACCTGGATAGGAAGCAGATTGCTAGCTTGCCGATAGCCCTGCAGAGGCACTTATTGAGAGCAGCTGTGACCAGGTTGGCCGGGGATACTCGAGACATCGAAGCCAGTCATATTGAAGCGGCAAGGAGCCTGCTAAATAAACCGGCTAGCAAAAGAATCTCTCTCCCTCATGGCCTTATCTGTCACGGAGGATATGATGAGCTCGTCATTGCGAGCGCAGCCAAGCAATCTCAGCTTCCGCCATGTCCTTTCCCTCCGCTGCCAGGCGAATTTCCTCTTAAAGTGCCTGGTAAGACAGTTTCTCCGGGATGGAAGGTGATAGCCAGCATAGTTCGGGAGCGAGTGGCTTCTCCGTCATCGCGAGGCGCCCCGGGCACAAGCGAGGGAAATTGTCAAAGCAATCTCGTTGCCCATTTCGATTTACACAAAACAGGGACCGAACTCTTTGTCCGTCAGCGTCGGCCCGGAGACAGATTTCAGCCCCTGGGCATGAGCATGCCCAAGAAACTCTATGAGTTTATGGTTGACGCCAAGATACCTCGTTCCTGGCGAGGTCGCATCCCGATCGTCTGCTCCCCTCAGCAAATCATCTGGGTAGTAGGCTGGCGTATCGATGATAGAGTCAAGACCACTGAAGCTAGCAAAGAAATTATTCGTCTGGAGTTTATCAAGTCACAATGAAAGCAGTAGACAGGGAACTACGTTTACGCCGTCTTACCGTCGACGAAGCCCTATACCAGCTTGACCAATATCTCTACGATGCCTTTATGGCTGGCTTGCCCTCCGTGAGCATTGTTCATGGCAAGGGGACAGGAAAATTACGCCATGCCGTACACGAGTCACTAGCCAAGCATCCTCTGGTTAAATCCTATCGCCTTGGTGATTATGGCGAAGGAGACTATGGCGTCACCATAGTGGAGCTGACAAATCGTTAGAGCTCGTCTCCGAAATTAGAAACATTATGTGACTTAATCTTTGTCAGCTTGCTGGCTTCCCCCATCCTCCTCATCCTCCTGCGCTGCCTCGCTCTTATCCAACAAGGTACCTAAAGAACGCTGGAACGCTTGGAAAACAATCTGCTTCGCGGTTTGCTTGGCAGCAGCAATGATTTCTTCGGCTTCCTGTTCTGCTTTACTCCTTGCCTCGGCTATGAACCCAGCCGATTCCTTTTCCCTCTTGCTCCTCCCACTCTCTACGGCTTCGTTAATGATACCTTGTGATTTTTGAATGGCGGCATTGATGATTGCTTGTGCCTTTTCTTCACCCTCTCTCTGGCCTAGTTCTCTGGCTTGGTTCAAGAGTTGTTGAGCCTCCCGCTGTGCTTCCCGCTGTGCTTCCCGCTTTGTCTGGATAACCTCCTGTTCCGCGCCTTCCTTTAGCGCGGCGACAGCCTTAGACGTTTCTTCAATCTCCTGGGTGGCTTTTTTTATCAAGGTGCCCGCTTCCCTCTCGGCATTAGCCAGTATCCTGCCCCTTTCGTCCTCAGTCGCTTGTTTCGCCTTGGCGACAATCCTGGCTGATTCCTCTTTAGCCTTGCTGATTATGCGTTCTACTTCTCGCTGCTTCACTTCCGCAGCTTGCTTTTTGGCTGCGGTTTCAGCCTCCGCAGTGATTTGCTCAGCTCCTTCTCTCGCCTCTTCGATAATAGCGGTGGCTTCCGCTTCAGCTTTCTGTTTTGCTTTCTCTACCACTTGTGCTGCCCGTTGGTCAGTTGCTTCCGCCGCCGAAACCGAATAGGCCGCCGCCTCCTTCTCGGCCTTTTGTTTCCATTCAGTTAAATACGCCGTTGCTTGCTCCTCTGCTTCCAGCTTTGCTTGGCTTGTAATTTGCTGCGCTGTTTCGCGGGCCCTGGTAAGAACACCGGCCGCTTCCTGCTCAGCCTCTTGCCTGATCTTCTCTATTTCCTCCTCAAGAACTTCACTGAGCCGATGCTTGTATTCATCCATAATTCTGGCTGCCTGTTCAACTGCCAGCCTTACCCTATCTGCCGACGCTAGCATTTGGACACCTCCTTGATTTTCATTGCCGTGAGCTTGAGTACGTCGCTTGACTGTTCGACTTCCGCTTCCCGCCACCTGACGTTCGACACTCAATTTTGCAGCCCCTGAATCTGTGTAACGGTCTAGTTTTTCTAGGAATTTTGACTTGGAATCAATGGTATAACACGCTCCCCTCACTGTCAACTCCCCGTTGGCTGACCATAGGGGCAACGCCCGAGTGGGTATTTTAGCAAGTTCACTTACTCCTCTCTCTAATTCCGCGGAGACAATACTAGTTAAGCCTCCTATAAATCAGGTATTATGTCCCCAGAATCATTGATTCAAAGCGTAGTTTCTTGAGGCGCAGCGGCTCGCAGCTTATCAGTTCAGCTTGCCCGCAGGGCGGGTTGGATAACCCCCGGCAAGAGACATGGCAGTTGGCAGTGCAACCCGGAACAGGCTTGAATCTTCCGTCAGCCTGCTTTCGGGCAAAGGGCAGTGGTAATCCCTCGCAGTGCGGGATGCCCCGGGAATCACTCTCCCCGGCAGAAAGTTCCTGGCAGGTGGCATAGGTCATTCCTCTGGCTTCAACCAATTCCTTTACTTTCCGGTGGAAGCCGAGCCTCAAGTCCTTGCGCAGGCGATAGCCCCCGCCTGACCAGTGTGCCTCGTAGATATATTCTTGCTCAAATTTATTAGCTGCGAGTGGCGACTGGTTGTAGATAACTTTATATATTCGTTGCCATATGCTTGTGCCTTCGTAGCCGGCTGATGGAGAGCGCCTCCTGGATAGCCTGCCGGTGCTGGCGATGACATGCCTGGCTCCCACCGCAGCGAAGATATCAAGCAACCCCTCTATTTTTTCAAACCAGGAATCACCGTAAAGGGCCTGGAATAAATGGACCAGAATTGGGTCGAGGCGGATGACGATGTCTATACCCATGCTAGATAGCTTAGCGGCAGCAGCTACCCTGGCATCGAATGAAGGCGCCCCTGGTGACAAAAACCCGAGCACCTCAGGAGTCCCTTCGATGGTTATAGCTATAAATTTAGGCTTGTATTCGATAAAGCCAGGCAATTCCAGAAGAAAGGACGGGTCGCCTTTGGTGGTGATGAAAAACGAGACGCCATAGTCCATAAGGAGCCCTATCAGTCTCTTGACCTCCCTTCTCAATTCGGGTATGTCCTGACAGGGGTCGGAGATATTGGACAGGGAAATTGGCGGGCATAAAGTTAGCTTTTTAAGGTCCCTCTCCACTAACTCAGGCAAGTTGTTATAAATCAGGGTATCCGCGGAGTAGTTGGAGTAAATAGCTTCTCTGGCATAGCAGTAGATACAATTATGCAGACATTGGCTTGGCCCCGCTGGCGTGACGTTGATAATCCAGCAATGGAAGCACTTCCGTTCGGGATGAGAGTAGGGGAAATCATGGAAGGTCGAGCCTTTCTTGGCTATTAACCTTACGGACACAATTCTATTTTAGCAGTTTAGCCAATTTGTTAACTCGCCTTCCCTCCACAGCAAAGTGCGAAAAGGCAGAAACGGAGCAGTATAGCTCTCTAGCAAGCTGGCCCCATTTTTTTGTCATTGCGACCCCCTCCTCTTTGTCATTGCGAGGCGCGAAGCCCCGAAGCAATCTCGGCCGGAATCCACGGACACAATACTAATTAGGCCTACTACGAATCAGGTATTATATCCCCCGAATACTACCAGACTAAGCTAGTGTGATAGAATTAGAGCCATGCATGAAGGCAATGATAACAAAGGTTATGGTATGCTCCCGCATTTTGTAACTTTTGTTGAAATCTTTTTTGCCGTAGTTCTCGGGGCTAGTATTCTTGAACCTGAAATTCGTGCGCTCCTCTTTCCGCCTGCTTTTGCCAGCCCAAGCTTCTGGGCACTCATTGCAGTCTATTTTACTGCAATCACAAGTTGGACAGGTTGGCACAAGTCCACTATTAAATATCCTTACAGCGATTCTAGGTTAGGAGAGGTCAGGTCAATCGTGGATGCGATTATCGTAGTAGCGTACGCAGCGCTCTTATTCTTTGGGAGTAGGATTGGTGAAGGAACAGATAAATACCTTTACGGCTACCTCTGGGGGTTTGTTATTGTGTTTGCTCTATATTACTTCGTAGGTAAAGTTCGGTGTGCTGAATACCATACCCCTCAAGCTAGCAAGCTTCATTTAATTGTTCTCCACGGCGTTGCCCCGCTTATCGGAGCTGTTACCTATACTGCATTATTCCACATATCATTTCGATTTTCTGTAACATCGCTGTGGGTATTTGTCCTCTTACCACTTGCAACCATGATAAGCTACCGGTTGTTCCGAGAGTGGCGTGAATTACCGTGGACACAGAAATCAGAACGCAAGAGCACAATCGCTGTGGATATGGACGGGGTTTTAGTTGAACAAGTGGTCCCTGTACTTCAGAAGGTTAAGCAGGAAATGGGTATAGAACTTAACAAATGTGACATTACTGACTGGGAGTATCCTTTCAAAGGAACTAACATAAAGATTGAGATAGTAAGAGCTGAGCGAGAAAAAGAATTCGTCTTGCAGATGCCACCGATGGAATATGCTAAAGAGGCACTTCAAATCCTATCGGAAAAGTTCGATATAGTTATCGCTACTAGCCGAGAAAGTTCCACAGATTCTTGGAGCCAAGAATGGCTAAACAAGCATGGAGTACCTTATCGGAAATTTGTAAATACGAGCTCTCAAGGAAAGGCCCTCTCCAACGCCAACATAATTATTGATGACTATGTTGAAAATATAGAGGCATTCATAAGGAAAGGGCCTCCAGATAGACAGGCGATTCTTTTTGCACAGCCTTGGAACCATGATACTAGAACGATAGCTGACCTACTTATGTCAGGCAAAGTCAGAATTGCGCACAGCTGGCAAACCCTCTTAGCTTTACTGGGTTGTAGCTTGACAAAGTAATTCCAGGGACACAACGACTAATTAGGCCTACTACGAATTAGGTATCATGTCCCCAGAATACTTTAAAAAGACAAAAAATATTTTTACCTTGGTATATTGACATTAGCATATGCTGTATGCTATTATAAAAGAAAACCAAATGATGGAATAGAGTTATGCAGAAAAAGGTTGTCTTCAGCATCATTTCCGGTGTATTGGCACTTATTGTGGGCCTCATTCAAAAATATTTCGAGGTCAATAATATGATTACAGCACAAAATTCCTATTTACTCTTGTTGGGGGTCGCTATTCTTGGAGGTATTTGCGTCAGTCTCCTTATATGGGCTTTTTGGTCTACGGTGAATCAGAGATTTAAAAGGGTGAGACAACTATTCTCAAATATCCCAAGGTTAAGTATTGAGGATAGAGCATTACTAGATTTTTATGAACGACAAAAGATAAACTGGCAATCTTATATCCGACTAAAACTTGTTAAGGTTGCCCCACATACCAAAGCTGCTTCGCCGTATCTGATTCTTACACTAGAGGTGCATAATTATCTGCCTATTAACTTTAGATTGGTTCGGGTATCAGATACTGAAGGAACAGTTGGTCAATGCAATTTGCCACCGCTCCCAGAGAATATTGACAAAAAGATAAATGCTTGCACTGAAGACCAGTTTGAAATAAAAGTAGGTGTTCACGGGACAAAAATACCTGAGTTCCTTCAATCCCAAGAGGCTTTAGGGAAGCCTCACCTGTTACAATGGTATCTGAAAGGTGTGTGGTATGCCGATATATATGGGAAAATACAGCCCATAAAATATAAGGCTGATAATCTCTGGTGCGAAAGTTTACTTTCAATAATGGAGTAACCAGTGCTTAATTCGCCACTAGCTTACCATAAGGAAGGTTCAATGAATAGCGCCGTACAGTCAAAAATATCCCAATTAGTAAAGAAAGCTTGGACGCTAGCAGCAATAGCTGATGAATTAGGTGTAACATCCGATACAGTAGAACTCTGGAGAGCTGGTAAAAGGAATCCCACAAATGCCAAAGCTGTCCTATTAATGCTCGATAAAGTCTTAAAGAAAAAGCGAATACCGAAGAAGAAGCGTTATACTAAAGGTAGCCGTCAAGGACACAAACCAGATAGACAAGGAGGTAATGTAGTATGAAAATTCTGGCTTATTTAACAGTGGGAACAGGGATAGTAGCAACGATTATCAGTTTTTTCGACTTTAATTTAGCAATTGACATACTTACAAAGGCCATTATAATAGCTTGCTTTGTGGGTGTACTGTTCTCAGTTGTGAGACGCTCATGACCATTGCAACTAATAGATGAGTAGAAATTAGGGAGCGGTGATTATTTGTGCAGAACAAAAACGGTACACCGATGATACAACTAGCCGACTTTTGATACAGAAGGCATTTGTGATACAAAGCCCATCAAGGGAGAGGAGATTTTAATTGCCCCCAGGCTCCAGAAGCTCGAAGCGGCTCTGCTTGTCCTGGATACGCACCACCTTTGCACCGAGGATTTCATAGAGGATGACCTCCCCCACAAGCCAGGTGGTGACGCCATGACGCAGACATCCAGTCATGGTCTGCCCCGCCCGCCCCAGCGCAGCATGGATATGCAAAACCGGTTTGCCACCCTCATTGGGGGCGAGCACACCCACTCCCACCACCTCATGCGCTCCGTCAATGGGCAGGAGCATGGGCTCCGGTGGCCTTTCTTCCGAACGTCTCGGGCCGACAACGACATCGCCACCTCCAATGCCACCAACCAGAATAGCCTGTCCCACAGATACTCCCTTCTCCTCGGCAAACCGCTCGATACACTCGGGCACAACATCCCCATCCTCCAGCCGTATCACGAAAACCCGGCCAATTCTTCCTTCACATGCTTTCATTATGAACCTCCTTTGCGATTCCAGGATACAATACTAATTAAGCCTACTACAAACCAGCTGTTATGCCCTCAGAATATCAGATGGCTGAATCATAGTGAAAGTCAATCCATGGCCCGATAGCTATTTGCTGCGGGATGGCAAGCTGTTCTCCACCTTTACCAAGGCACCTACAAGGTAACCAACAGCGATCGAGCCCAGCACGGTAAACACGGTCAATATAAGCACATATATCCAGCCGAAGTATGAAATCATTATGGGCAAGAGGAATGGCTTGACAGCTCTGTTACCCAAGAAAATAGCCAGAAAAGAGTTTGCAGCTCCCTTTTCACGCAGGTCCTTGAGCAGGGGATACCAGGCATAGATGGGCCCTGCTGAAATAATCCCCGCCGCTACCGAGAGTATGACGCCCTTGATACCAGCCCCTCTGCCAAAGAACTTTACAATTTGCGCCGGTTTCAGGAAAAGATTCAAAACCAGCATCAGGATGAAGACCAGGCTAAGCGGCACAAGCATATTGAGAATAATGTTACCGCTGATCTTGAGGCCTATGGAGGCCTTCTCCGGCATAATGGCAAATAAAATCCCGTAGGCTACCAGCACTCCAGCAGGAAAAAGGAGCATCCGCACCGCGCGGTTTTCCCATATGGAACTTTGAGGTCTGTCCTTTTTCAACAAACTAACCCCATAACTAAATTAAAGACAACTACCGTAAGAACGGCTACGCCTGTGAACAGCACAAAGGATATAGCATTTCTCATCAGGGCAAATTTCCTGCCCAGAGCCGCTATCTCAGCCGGCAATTGTACTAAGCCTACAGTCACCCACGTTATAATGAGAGCAGTCACGGCAAAGAGGCTAACGCCGTGTTCCAACAATTCCCCCCCGATGACATAACTAATAATCGGGTTTCCGGCAATAATGCTGCCAAAGCATGCTCCCCAGAGGGTATCTAACATCGGCGTACCTGGCAATATAGAGGCTAGAAGTTCCTTCGACACAAACGCATTGAATAAGCCTACGAGCAGTACTACACCTATCAGGATAGGCAACAGGGAGGCAAACTGCCTAGCAGAACTTCTAGCGGCTTGCAGAAGAGTAACCCTGTCAATCCTATGCCTTCTGGCTGCGGGTTCAACTTCAGCTTGCATCTGTTTCTGGAGGTCACCCTTCCTGTACTTCTCCACGAGCTCTCCCACTGTGCCACTGAGCCCAGAGATAACTTCTATGCCATTTGTCGTGAGTTGATGACGGACAGCAGGACTACACCAACCGGTTAAAACCGCCTTGACATCTCTGCTGATGGTCAGCACAACAGCCTGTATGCCGGCTCCACGGTGCTCTGAGGCACCAGGGTTTGGTACTGCCTCAAAATCCCCACTGTCTAAATCAATGATTACCAGGTATTTTGATATCCCGAACTTCTGCGCTACTGTGGCTTCTAAATTCGCACCATCGGCTGAGATTGCAATCTTCATTAATAGCTTCCTCAATAGTCGTGAAAAGACTTCAGCAATTGTACCAAAAATGCTGTTGGGCAAGAATTATCGCAGGAAACCAAAAGAGTTTCAGGAACGTCAAAGTCGTTGGTTCAAATTTAACCCTCGCCATCAATGAAATTGGAACACAATCCTAGGTTTACGTCAAAGCAGGTATTATGTCCCGCGAATACTACTGAATACACTCCCCCACCGAGATTGCCACGCTCCGATAAATCGGGGCTCGCAATGACAGAAGGGGTTTGAGGGAGAGAGAATTATAATGATTTATGCAGTTAACTATAGGCAGGCAAGCTCGGTTACCAGGAGCTCCAGAGCTAATTTATCGCTATACTCGCCAGTTTTGATGGCTAAGTCGGTTTCCAAAAGCTTATCGTAAGCCCGCTTTACGCCCTCAAAATCATACAATTTGGCCTGGCTCAGCGTTTTATCCAAGCCATAGCTTGATTTCAACCCCAACCTATCCTGAATCTGCAGGCGGGACAGCCCCTTTCCCAAATCTCTGGCTTGAGCTATCAAGCGGAATTGCCTGGTAATCATGACCAAGATATACGTGGGTGCCACACCTTCATCATATAGCCGATGAAGTATCCGTTGGGCTAACTCGGTTCGACCTTCGGCCACTGCGTCCACCAAAGCAAAGATGTTAGCCTCCTGGGCATAACTTACCAGTTGTCTGACATCATCTTCGCTGATAGGGCGCTCCTGGCTATAAATAAGCAGCTTCTGGATTTCACCATTCATAGCCCATAAGTCTCCACCTATGAGTTCAGCGAGCAAATTCACGGCCTGGGGGGTGATATCCCCGCCCTCTTCCTTTACCCGTTGTTGTATCCAGGCCTTTAAATCCCTGCCTCGCAACAAGGGGAAAGTTCTTACTTCAGCTAATGGTGAAAGCTTCTTTAATAGAGAATTCTGGCCCTTCACCTCCTCATCGACTAGCATCAGCACAGTCGTTTCGGGCATTTGCTTGATGTAAGAGTCCAAGCCTTCCCATTCCCCCAGCCCATTTCCCGATTTGCTTTTGCCAGACCGGGGCTTGTTTTGTTTTACCTCAAAGCGTCCTAACAAGCCATCAACTATAACCAGGCGGTGCGAGGATAAAAAAGGAGCGGCACCACATTTATTTCTAAGTTCACCTAAAGTTAGATGCTGACCCTCTAAGTTGGTGGTGCTAGTCGCCACCAGCTCCCAATCGCCCAAGTCAGCTTTAATTTTCTCCACAGCTTGATTAAGGGAGAAATCGTCCTGACCACAAAGAATGTAGAGCATTTATCTCGTATTCTATCACAGCACCAGCTTTTCCCGGCAGAAGCTCAAAACCAAAATATGCTAGGATATAATCATGAAAGTTGCCATTATCGGGATACCTGAAAGCGGCAAAACGACTATCTTTAATGCCCTGACCAGAGGCAAGGCTGAAGTTGCCGCTTATTCCCCTACCCTGGCTCCCAATACCGGCGTGGCCAAGGTGCCCGATTCCCGACTATCAGTGCTGGAAGGCATATTCCAGCCCCAAAAGACTGTTCCCGCAGAGGTGAGTTACATAGATATTGCCGGTTCCATCAAGGGCTTCGGCAAAGAAGGAGCCGGGGGAGAATTCCTGAACTACCTGACTACTGCTGATGCTTTGCTCCAAGTAGTCCGAGCTTTTGAAGATGACAAGGTCCCCCATCCTGAAGGAAGCATAGAGCCGAAGCGGGACATAGCTTCCCTAGATTTAGAACTCTCTATTTCCGATTTAGCTATTATCGAGAGAAGGCTTGACAAACTGGAGACAAGTTTAAAAGCAGCCAAAGCAGCAGAGCGGGAGTCCTATTTAAAGGAGCAACTTCTGCTTCAAAAAGTTAAGGCGGAGTTAGAGAAAGATATACCGATAAGACTCCAAGGCCTGGCTAAAGAAGAACTCAAACTGTTAGCCAACTATCAATTTCTTACCGCCAAACCCATGCTGGTAGTCCTTAATATCGGAGAGGAGCAAATATCACAGGCTTCACAATTGGAAAGTGAGATAAGTTCCCTTTACCCCCAGTTTGCCGTGGTTGCTCTTTGCGGCAAGCTGGAGATGGAGCTAGCTCAGCTCAGCAACGCTGAGGCCGAGGAATTTCGTGAAGCTATGGGACTGAGCAAACCGGCGCTTGACCGGGTTATCGACCTTTCCTATAGTCTTCTGGGACTGGTTTCCTTCTTTACTACAGTTTCCTCCGAGCTAAAGGCCTGGACTATCCCCGGCGGAACTCCAGCACCAAAAGCGGCAGGAAAGATTCACTCCGACATGGAAAGGGGGTTCATCCGAGCTGAGGTTATCAGCTATAGTGATTTGGAAAGCTGCAGCAATCTAGCTGAGGCGCGAAAAAGAGGTCTGCTGAGGACAGAAGGCAAAAATTACATCATCCAGGATGGAGATGTAGTTACCTTCTTATTCAATGTCTAGGTCCTCCAGATTTTTATAGTTGCCTGATTCATCAGGCATATGCAGAATTTATAAGCCAGATTATTTCAGAGCAAGGAGCGAAGATGGAGGTGACGGTAAATAAAACAAAAGTTTCTATTGTCCAGGGAGATATCACCAGGCAAGCTACCGATGCCATCGTTAACGCTGCCAACTCCAGCTTAATGGGTGGCGGAGGGGTGGATGGGGCAATACACCGGGCCGGGGGGCCAGCAATATTAGAGGCATGCAAGAAAATCGTTGCCCGGCAAGGAAGATTGCCCACTGGCAAAGCTGTAATCACCACAGGGGGGAATCTCAAAGCACAGTATGTGATACATACTGTTGGCCCCATCTGGCAGGGTGGCAGCAGAAACGAAGCTGAGCTCTTGGGGAGCGCCTATCACGAGTGCCTGAAATTAGCTACCGAGAACAAATTGACCAGCATTTCCTTTCCTTCCATAAGCACCGGAGCCTATGGCTATCCCGTGGATGCAGCGGCAAAAATAGCAGTAAGCACCGTCGTTTCGTTTCTCAAAGAGCAAGCAACGTCTCTTAAAGATGTCGTGTTTGTTCTCTTCGATTCCCGGACTTACCAAAGCTACCACTCTGCTTTGCAAGTTTATCCCAACCGCTTAGAAGCGTAAGAAAACGAAACTTCGAGCAACAGCCACCTGAGAAGGCGGGGACTTCTTCCCCTCCGACAAAGAGGCTTTTGTCCTTGCGAGCGACGCGCGGCAATCCCCCATCCCCACAGAGATTGCTTCGTCACCTTCGGCTCCTCGCAACGACACGAGGGGGGAGATTGCGGAGCTTGTTCCGAAGCATAAGCGAGGAATCTCGGCGCCTCGTAATGACAGAAGAGTGGGGTGTTTAGAAAAATAGAGTTGCCCCCTTTTACGTGAAGAATCCTTTCGGGTCGAATAGCCTTAATAAAGTCACTTCCTCTTTAGCTACTGGCTGAGCCTCTTTTAAATTGGGGCTGACCTTAAGTTCCCAGCCGACTTTTTCTTCTATCCCGGCTATGGCTTCTTTTACTGTTTGTTTTGGTTGGGATGGGATATAAGTTGTCAGCGTAAAGGTTTCTTCGCCGCCAATCTTTTCGAAAACGCCGACATCTGTTACCAGTGTCGTCACATTTTTCCCATTGAAGGTAATATAGGGCACTTTTTCCACTAATCTCTGCTTTCCCGAGTTGACTACCACTATAGTCTCTCTGTTACCGCTAGCTATATCGTTGGCTCCTCCCGAGCCGACCAGATATGTTACGCCGGGAAGTTTTGTAGAGTTTCCATTGCCATACTTATCTATCTGCCCTCCTCCCAGAATACCCAGGCATTGATTTGACGAGCCACCGACGAAAATTCCGAGCATAGTTTCATTATTGTTCAGTATTTTGCACGTGTGCATGTTGTGATAGCTGAATATAAATGGGTCTGAGGCTCTAGGAAGGTGGCCAAACATGCCTATCTCAGCCATTAAATCCACGTCATAGCCTTTTTCTTTTAGCCCATAGGTTGCCAGCCAGCATGCCAGATGTGCCAGCCCGACACCGGCGAGTATTGTCTTGTATCCTCCGGCAATGAATTTGTCATTTATAACCTGCGCAGCGGTGATCACCATCTTCTCCAGCGAGTTCGGTTCTTTGTTGAAATCCAGATTTGGTATCTCAGCCACTGCTTCGTCTTTCCACGAATCCGAATGAGCCTTCCCTCTAAGGTAAAGAAGCCTGTCTCTACCGAGTTTCGCAAGATACTCGTTGTAGTCCTTGCAATCCAGAATCCAGTACTTTATCCACTCCGAGAATTTTTCGTCGTCTCTTGATGCTTCCCTGCTTTCAATGAGGAAGTCGTAGTCTTCAAAGTAGTGCTCGAATTCAGGCAGGCCGCAGTTTGGCATTCCCGCGGGATGTGCCCCATAAGGGACTTCGCAGACCGCCTTGACCATGTAAGACGGAATTCGGACAAGATGTGAATGCCTACGTATATATTCCGTGGAAACGATTTTCTCTGCGCTGACGACGACTCCTTGTTTTGCCCCCCAGGCCCCAAAGACATCAGCCCCCAGGGGATAGGTAATAATTGTGTTTCCGCAGCGGTCGGCAGCAGCGCCGTGGACCAGCGCAATATCCGGTCTCAATGCTCTCATGAGCCCTATTTTCTCGCCGGGGGCAAACGGGTCATCGATGACCGTAAATGATTCCTTGTTTTCCTCCTCCATGGAGCTTCCCACAATTGACCTGGTGGGAATTACGCTCCATCCCATTGCTCCAGCCAGAAGTCTCTGGGGGATGGTAAGCATCGTCCAGTTCTCGAACTCCACTTCACCGGAGAGGTAGGCTTTCTGAGCCACGGGATTCGGTCCTGGCGATGGGTATACGTCACCGATGAAACTGGCTATGATTTTCTTGGCTAGTCTTCCGTGAATTAAAGACAGCACGGTTGCTGTGATGCCGTTATTTATAATGATGAACTCGGGGTTTTTGCCCCAGAACTCCCTTACAAGCTGATTGAATAGAGCTCCGCCTCTTCCGGCAAAACCGATGGACATTCCTTTTTTAACGTGCGTTCTTATGGCTTCATCAAGGGGGCAGACCTTGTCTTCACCTTCAACTACGGGAAGTCGGAATTTCGAGTCCAGGAAAGCTTTTAGTTCTTCTGTCTCCATCGTTGTGCTCGAACGCTTCAGCTGGGTGGGCTTTTAGTTTGTCCAGAATAATAAGTTTAGCTTACTCAAAATCCTGGTTTATGCTATATCACCCCCCTCACACTGTCAAGCGCTTTTCGAAACGTGGATGTCTGATAGCGCTCGGGCCAGGTGTGTCTTCTTTAGCTTGTCTGATTATACAGGGTATTGTATGATAGGGTAAAACTTGATTGGCCGTGATAGTTTAGTGCCGACATTCAACCTAGCGGCAAAGGAAAAACAGTCGAGCCGAAGATGGTGCAGAGGTCGGAGGATTCAATAGGTAAGAGATGGAGATAATCCCAGCCGTTGATATCAGGGGCGGTAGGTGCGTCAGGCTATATCAGGGTGATTATAACCAGGAAACTGTTTTTGATGAGGACCCGGTGACAGCAGCCTTGACCTGGTATTCCCAGGGGGCACGATGGCTCCATATTGTCGATCTAGACGGGGCGGTTGCCGGTGAACCAAAAAATATGGAGGTGGTCGAGGAGATAATAAAAGAGAGTGGCCTGTTACTAGAATTAGGCGGCGGTATCAGGCAAGAAGAGGTGGCAAAAAAACTGCTGCGCCAGGGGGTAAGCCGGATAATTTTGGGAACTGCGGCGATAGAGAACAGGGAACTGGTAAAAAAGCTATGCCAGCAATTTGGCGAGGCTATCGCAGTTAGCCTTGATGCCCGGGATGGCAAGATAGCCATCCACGGCTGGCAGAAAGATACGGTTGTCGAGGTTCTCCAGTTAAGCCGCGAAATGGTTGATGCCGGAGTGAGACGCTTAATTTATACTGATATAAAGAAGGACGGCACCCTTACCGAGCCTAACTTCGACATGATAAATAGACTGGTTGCTGAAGCAAACGTTCCCGTCATTGTGGCCGGGGGGATTTCCAGGCTGGAGCATTTACAGAGGCTTAAGGAACTCGGTGCGGAGGGAGCCATTATAGGCAAAGCTTTGTATACCGGGGATATCAATTTGGGGGAAGCGATAATTAATTTCGGAGCTTAGGAGGCAAATGCTAAAGTTTGACGATAAAGGCTTGATTCCAGCTATTGTCCAGGATGTCAGGAATGGTGAAGTCCTGATGCTGGGCTATATGAACAAAGAGTCGCTAAAGCGCACCTTAGGCACCAGAGATGTCTGGTTCTACAGCCGCAGCCGGCAGGAATTGTGGCACAAGGGGGAAACCTCGGGCAATTTCCTCACAGTGAAGTCCATTATCAAGGATTGCGATAGCGACGCCCTTCTTATCGAGGCTGAACCTACCGGTCCAGTATGTCACACCGGTAACCGGACCTGCTTCTTCCAGGAATTGGAGAGCGAAGACACAGCGTAGTAGCCGGTGGAGATGTCGTCGCCAGCCTGCTCCCAAAATAGTGGCGAGCGTTTAGCAATGTCATTCTGAGGAGTCCCTCTTCCTCCGCCATTGCCAGGAGCCCTCCCTTTTTGTCATTACCAAGGATCCTCACTTTTGTCATTGCGAGGAGCGAGATGCCTCGCTTACGCTTCGGAACAGGCTCCGCAATCCTTCCCCTCTGTCTTTGCGAGGCTGACTTTAGTCAGCCGAAGCAATCTCGCAGAGGCTCTGAGATTGCCACGCACCTTTCAGGTGCTCGCAATGAACAGGGTGGGTGGAGGAAAATAGAGCTGACCTCTTTTTCTTTAAACGGAAGGGGGGCAGCTTCACGCTGCCCCCTCATTTTAGTCCTCTGCTTGCTTCCGTTGTTGCCAGCCAGAGTAATCTCTACACTGCCGGCCCGGGAAATCAACCTGGCAATCTCATTGAGATTCCTCTCTTACTCACCGGCAACCAAGCGAGAACGTCATATCATTGTTAAAGTTATTATGCTCTTTATGCGCACGGAGTAAATTCGCCCGTGCAGTTCGTCGCGCTCCAGCACATCATGAGCCCACAGGCTACATCTGTGAGGAGAGTGCTTATTTCGGGGAAACCTATATCGAACATCGAGTCAAGTGACGCCCATAATGTCGCCGATAGGTCCAGGCCCCACGCTAGCATATCAACTGTCCAGGAAAGGGGACCGGCGGTCCACGGAGCAATGAGGCCCGTGATGGCCGTTATGTCAAGACCCTCGGGCAGTGCGTCTGCTATCATGGGTACCGCAGCCACAACTTCCCCTACTAGTTCGATGCCACTCGCGAGGATTGCGAACGGGACTTTAGAATACGTGGCTGGAGGCTCATATGCCGCTACCGCGCCAGGCACCACCGCCATGGTTAGCAGGGCTAGAGCAACACCTATACTGATTAATTTTTTCACCTAAACCTCCTTTATTTTGACTATTTCAACACTGTCTTACCATCCCGACTTCCCGGGCCCGGGATGATACATGATTTTTATTCCTAATCTGAGCCCCCGATAAACACCTCCTTTCCGGGCTATTAACCCATTTTGTTCACTGACTTAATTGTGTGCAACAAGACAAACCGCAAATGTTAAGATCTTGTTAATAAAGTATATGTTACAGGGAACGGCTTGTCAAGTCCTACAAGAAGATTTTACAAAAAAATTCTATAAAAAAGTAATAATGTCCTGGGCACACCCCACATGTCTTGACAAACTTGTTACGTTAAGGATATTATGTTTTAAACGAGGTTGTTTGAAAATGTAGTTGCCTAATTTATTTTACCCCTTGGTTGGGGAAGAGTTTATTGGGCAACCGAGCCCGATAAATCAGGTAATTACAGAAATGCCCAAAATTGAACGGAAATCAAAATTAAGCAGCCTCTTTAAAATAGAAGAAAGGTGGTAACAGTTTAGTTTTCCTAAAACGGCGCATATTCGCCATATGCTATAGTTTCATCTGAACACACTTTTTTGGAAAGACTTACCTGTTACGAGAGTTGAGAGTGCGCATGAATCGAATACGGGCTGCCCTTATAGCGGGGCTTCTGTTATTGATGCTGATATTGCCCCAATTGGCTCTGGCCGCTGGGCCAGAGATAACAAGTGTCGTTGTGCTGGACTACACCTCTACTACCGCTACCATCTTCTGGACTACCAATACTACCAGTGATAGCCGAGTGAATTACGGCACCACTATATTGAGCCAGACTGAGTACGATAGCGCTGAGGCCACGACCCACTTCATAGTCCTCACAGGCTTAACGCCGGGCACAAAATACTACTTTGAGGTCGAATCTACCGATACCTTCGGAACTTCCACTGATGATAATGACGGCGCATATTATTCTTTCACAACAGAAGCCGTAACAGCGTATTCCATTACCCTTGACTCTGTTTGTGGGGTCTGCGGCGAACTGATCGATGTAGGGGTCTGTGGCGAGGTGATTGGAGTAGAGGCGCTCGTTGCAGCGGCTGGTACCTATCATATCTGCTGGGATTCTCGCTCAGCAGCGGGTGTTGTAGAGTCATTTACAGCAACCGGGCCTGGAAGCCGTACCCTCGCATTCTATATGCCCGAGGCTAAGAAGGGCATTCATACGGTCTATTTGACAGACAACGCTTATGCCGAAAAGGCTAAGGCTGAATTTGAAGTCTTCCCTTCCGTAAAGATTGACACCGCGGAGGGACCGGTGGGCACGGAAGTAACCCTCAACTGCTATGGTTTGACCGCCTCGCAGGACACCCGGGTTACCCTCTTCCAGGGCGAGGTACAGAAGGGCGAGGTAAAGACGGGTAAGGCTGATGCCAAGGGTAGCTGGCCGATATCTTATACCATCCCACCCACCCCCGCCGGTGGCTATACCTTTGAGGTCGAAGGTAAGGAAGGGACGGTGTGGGTAAATTGGGTGAGCAAATATTTTGAGGTGACCCCCAAAATCACTGCCACGCCAAGTTCGGGGACGGTGGGGCAGACGATTAAGATAGATGGTACGGGCTTTGCCAGTGAAGAAAAGGACATTGAGGTTACCTTCGATGGGGAGGTTGTGAAGCCGAGCACCTATCCCGATGTTGATGAGAATGGCTCCTGGAGTGTCGTTATCGCTGTTCCTCCCCTCCAGAGCGGCACCTATGCCATTGACGCCTCAGGAATGTTGACCAGGGCTCGTGATGTACCTGATGTTGAGTTCATCTTGAGCCCCGGAATATGGGTTGAGCCGGGTTTGGCTTATGTGGGTGATATGATTACCGTTACCGGGGGTGGTTTCGAACCTGAAGAAACGGGCATCAAGGTTTACTTCGAGGGGACAGTTGTTGCTACTGATATCACCGCTAGTAAAGATGGTAGTTGGGAATCCTCTTTTGTCCTGCCGACCAGTACCTTTGACGGCCATACTGTCTCGGCTTCTGGTGACATAACCAAGCCCGCTGTGACTACTACCCTCAACACTAAAGCCAAAATAGAAGGACTCAGTCCTGATGAGGGAGCTCCCGGCGACTCCGTTAGCCTCACCGGCAGCGGTTTTAGCGGTAATAAGAAATTAACGGTGACTGTTGGTGGGGTTGCCGTGCCAGGGAATATGCAGACTCAGACCAACGGCAATGTTAACATTACTTTCCGAGTGCCAAAAGGAAGCCCTGTGGGCGAACGGACGCTGGTGGTGACGGATGAAGGTGGGGCTACTAACTCGACCGCTTTCACGGTAAAGAAGAAAACCCTATCTACAACTCCGTTGCCCATCTCGCCCAAGGACAGCACACTAAGGTCAGGAGAGGTAACCTTCAAATGGCAAGGGGTAACCGGTGACACCGGTTATACTTACACCCTGGAGATAAACACAACCGCTGGTTCTGGAAACATCTGGTCTAAGTCAGGTATTGCGGAAAGCAGCTACACACTGATTGACACAGAAACTGTGACAGAAGCTTTACCCAAGGGGACGTACTACTGGCGAGTTAAGATAGTAGACGATTATGGCAACGAAAGTGCCTGGTCTGATTATAGCGAGTTCACGGTATCGCCGATTCCAACCTGGGTATGGGTAGTAGTGGGGGTGGTAGTGCTGGTCGGTCTCATGGTCGTGGCCTATCGAGAAACAAAATTCAAGGTAACAGAATAAGCCAGCCCGTTAAAATTTTCTCCCGGTTCTGCAATAACACTTGCAGTCGGGAAGGTTATTAAGTTGGGGGGGGAAAATTGATTGTGCGTAACCGCATAATCTCGTATGAAATTCTCCAAAAAGAGCAAGGCGAATTTTCCCCGGCGCACTAAGGAGAGTGGGGTGATATGATTGGCTGTTTACTGCTCGTCCCAATCGCAGCGCTTTTAGCGCTGATGGGTGTGTACATGACTAGTATGATGGCTTTTTTTGGAGCTCTAGGCACAGCCATGGCTATATATGCGGGTGGTATGATGGCTTTTTTTACGGCTTTCTTCATTATAATGTTCGGATGAGTCTATGTTAAAGTGTATATGGGGCGCAATGAAAAAGAGCAAGGCGAATTTTTCCCGGTGCGCTAAGGAGAGCGGGGCGATATGAGCTGTTTAGCGCTCCTCTTGCTAACCGCGGTTATCACCTACTTCGGTGCAACGATAGCCTTTTTCCTGGCTGCCGGGATGATCCCTCTAGCTATTTTATCTTTGGTGCTGGTACCGTTAGCTATTCTTTTCACGTGGCGCATTATCTATCCCTGGCTGGTGCGGATGGGAAGGTGGGCAGCTCAACTCAAAAACCTCATCTTCCTTGCCATCGTGCTGATAGCCGTAGGTTATGGCCTGGGTTATATTATTGATGTTCCAAATTTCACAATACCACTAGTAGGAATAACGGCACCAGTCACAGTCCTAATCCTTGGAGCGCTCTTCCTCTTCCTGCTCTTATTGGCCATAGCGGTATGGCTGGTGAGGCTATGGCGCCGCGGCTGGCCCACTGTGAGAAATTTCTTCTGGGACATTTGGTTTCGTACTGTTGCCTTGTTCTGGAAAATACTACTGGGGATTCCTCTAGGTATAACCTGGTTTCTCTACCATCCCCCTCTACGCTGGCTAATAGCAGCCCTCCTGTTTTACCTCAGGGGGATTTCAGCCGCAGTAGCCTGGCTTTTGTACAACCCGCCCTTGAAGAGTATAACAATTGCCGTCCTTTTCGTTACACGGTTAATCGCTCGACCTACAGCCTGGCTCATATACAACCCACCAATACTCTGGGTTATACAATTTGGGCTCTTCATCCTTAGGCTGATAGCCCGCTCCGTCAGCACCATAATTTATGGTATTGTGTCGTGGTGGCCTGTCACGGGCGTCAAAGGAACACTAAGGAAAGGGCTAAACGTTGAGAGTAAGTCCTATCAAGACTACAAGTATGCCTAGGATGACGGTAGCGATGCCACCTAGCAAGCCGGCGACGTCCATATGAGCAAAGACTCGGATAAATACTTCCTGTCTAGAGGCTGCCATTCGGGCGTTAAGCTAACTTCCGATATTGAATCCTACCAGAACTACAAGTATGCCCAGGATGACGGTAGCGGCGCCGCCTAGCAAGCCAGCGACGTCCATATGAGTAAAAACGCGGCTAAATATCTCCTTGCCAAAAGCCGCCCTTCGGGACGTTAAGCTACCTGGTTCCTCAGGAGATTCCGGCGCCGTCTCAGTGGAGTCCCTATCAAACATGGGCAATACCAATTTTCTCCACTCACGCGACTCCCGATAGATTACACCGGCTATTATTATGCCCACGATAATCAAAAAAATCCCTAAGATTAGCACCGCTGTAGATAGACCAACGTCAACTATGTCAACTGGCGCGGGGTTAGCTGTGCCCATTTTTCACCTCCTTTTCCCATCAAGTTCATTTAATAATCCTCGCTCAGGGTGGTAATTAAACAATCTGCCGTCAGGCGAGTCTCAATTTATTTTAGCGTAGCATAGCTACTGCATTGTGTCAATAGTTCTCTTTTGTCGGGAGAGTTATGCTAAAATCCAGCAAGAGTCCATATGATAAGTGCTGACGAACTGAAATATTGGGTAGCTTTTTCCGGGATACCCGGGATTGGCCGGGTACGGATTTCCCAGTTAAAAGAGTACTTTGGCAGTTTACAGGATGCCTGGAAAGCCCCCGAAGGCAAACTAAAGCAAGCAGGACTAGATTCACGAAGCACAGATGCCCTGGTGACCCTACGTCCGAGAATCTCCCTGGACACCGAGATGGAAAAACTGGAACGCTACAAGGTAAAGGCGTTTATCTATGAAGACCCTCTGTATCCTTCGAGATTAAAGGAAATTTATGATTATCCCCCGGTGCTTTATGTGAGAGGTAGTCTCCCAGCCGAGGACGAGCCTTGCTTGGCCATAGTCGGTACCCGTCGTCCCACCGTCTACGGGAGGCAGGTGACTGAAGAGATTGTGGCCGACTTAGCCCGAAGTAAGATCACTATTGTCAGCGGATTAGCCCGAGGAATTGACTCTGTGGCTCATCGGGCTGCTCTGGATGCCGGGGGCAAAACCGTAGCTGTGTTTGCCTCCGGTCTGGATATCGTCTATCCCGGGGAAAATGCCAAACTGGCTCAAGCTATTATGGAACATGGCGCTCTGGTCAGTGAATATCCTTTAGGCGTCAAGCCTAGGGCTGAGAGCTTCCCACTCCGCAATCGAATTATGAGTGGCTTGAGCCTGGG
>JAUWFX010000128.1 GCA_030606765.1 Dehalococcoidia bacterium | reverse complement strand
AATGACCTCCTGGTATTTAGCAGGGAGCCGAACGATTTTTTCCTGAATTTCCAGAAAATCCTGATGTTGTTTTAATTTTTCCTGCGCTTCTATTAGTTCGCTTTCGGGGTCATGGGGTGATATGGGTTCAAAACCCTGTTCCTGTAATTCTTCCAGTGATGCGGATTTTTTGTATTCGGCTTTTCTAAAGTACTGGTTAATCTCGTTGGTGGCGATTTTATACAGCCATGAGGAAAAAGAGATATTGCGCCAACGAAATTGCCAGAGCCTCCTCAATGCCTTAAAAAATGTCTCTGAGGTAATATCCTGGGCAGCTTCAAGATTGGCAGTCCGCCTCAGGACATAGCCAAAGATTTTGGGATAATACCGGTCGTAAAGCTCAGCAAAAGCATCGGGGGCTTTTTGTGCCTGTCTGACGAGCTCCTTTTCTTCGCTTAAATCCATATTAGCCAGTAGAAAAAACTAAGCGTACTTCATTGATATAATGCACTAGTAATAATTTAGTTGCACCAAAATCTTAGTTTATACTGTATCATCCCTCCACACACTGTCAAGCGCCTTTTCGTTCTTTCAAGATTTTCGTCGGATTGGTAAAAAGTCGGTAAATTGAGTGATAGGGGCTGGCCCGGGTCTCATGCCAACCCATAGTGGCAAGCTGATAAGCGAGAAAATACTGCTATGCCTCATACGCATGGCGATGCTAGGGATGACTCCACTATCTTGGGGAGAAAGTGATGCCTTGCTTAATTGTAGCCAACCCAAGAGGTTGCAAAAGGTCATGATTTTGTATAGGCTTATTTGGTTGAGGGATAATATTTTGTTCGTGGTGGAAAACCTCGGGAGTTTCCTTGCTGGCTCTGGAAAATGTAGGGCTACTTTGGTGAAGTAACTGACAATGAAAAAAGGTAAGGGAGTTAAGAAAGCTGCCGGTCCAGCTAGTTCTGATTTAAATCTATCTGATCAGGGCAGCGAGACTGAGAAATATTATCATGGCCTTATGGCTTTGAGCCGAGTCTCGGCGGCAATCAGTGGTCTGCATGAGTTGGATGCTATTCTCAGGATTGGCTTGGATAATGTGCTTAACATCATGAACGGAACCGTTGGAGGAATAATGCTCCTGGACGAGCCGAGTCAGACGCTGTTCTACCGTGTTTATCACGGTCTATCCGCCAAATATACTGAAGAGCTGCGTCTTAAACTTGGCGAGGGAATCGCGGGAAAGGTAGCTCAAAGCGGCAGGGCGGTACTACTGGAGGATATTTCCTCAGAACCAAATGCCCTTCGGATTGACCTGCTAAGCTTAGAGGGTTTAAGGGCATTCATTTGCGTTCCCCTCCGAGCGAAAGATAATGTTCTAGGAGTGCTCAATGTAGCTAGCCATGTGCCGCGTAGCTTCACCAAAGAAGATATGCATCTCTTGCACTCGATTGGGGACCAACTCGGCATAGCCATTGAGCAGGCAGCACTGTACGAGCGGCTGAGAAAAGCACGGGAAAGATTACGCAAACTTGCACGACAGAATCTTGTAGCAGAGGAGGAGGAACGGAGGAGGATTGCCCGTGAGCTACACGATGAGACCAGTCAATCGCTCTCTGGGATAGCACTCCAGTTAGAAGTGCTGATAGAAATGTCGGCGAAGTCTGGTAATCAAGATGATACATTCATTGATGGACTCAAAAAAGTTCAATCGCTGACAGTACAGGTGCATAAGGAAGTAAGTAGAATAATTTCCAATCTCCACCCTGCTTTATTGGATACCCTGGGGTTAGTCGCTGCTGTTCGCCAGCATGCCCACAGTAGGCTTCAGCCCTTGAACATTGATGTTACAGTAGAGGCTAAAGGGACTGAGATGCGGTTTCCTCCCGATGTAGAAGCTGCTCTTTTCCGCGTTATCCAGGGACTCATTGGCAACATTGCCGAGCACTCTAAAGCAAAGAATGCTTCCATAGTGCTGGTATATCAACCAGATGAGTTCTCGTTAAGTATTAGCGATGACGGGCAAGGATTTGATGTTTCCAAAATCACCGATGTGGAGGAAAGTGGGCGAGGCCGTGGATTATTCAGTATGAGAGAGAGGATCGGCTTCCTTGGCGGCACCAGCGGTATTGAGTCCAAGATTGGAGCAGGAGCTACGGTTTGGGCCAAGATTCCAATAGGTCAAGACATTAGATATGGTGAAAATAAAAGTACTGGTAACTGACGACCATGCCATCGTGCGTGATGGTATCTGTGCCTTGCTTGCTCTTACCGGAGATATAGAAGCAGTAGGCGTGGCCGCCAATGGCAGGGAAGCGCTGGAAATGGTTACCAAGCTCTCACCTGACATAGTGCTCATGGACATAGTCATGCCTCTTATGGATGGACTGGAAGCAACTCGCCGAATACACAAAGAGTTCCCGGGGATAAAGGTGATAGTACTGACCCAATACGAAGACAGGGAATATGTGTTCCCCGTTATTGAAGCTGGGGCCAGCGGTTTTATCAGTAA
Source organism: Dehalococcoidia bacterium (assembly GCA_030606765.1). The sequence continues at coordinate 2,559 of JAUWFX010000128.1, read as the reverse complement.
AGTAGCGGCATCCTCAGAGCTTACCTCAGCCATTCGGTCTGTGCACCGCGGGGATTCTTTCCTATCTCCATCCATAGCCAGACTCTTAGTCGATGACTATCGACAGCTAGCCAGAGTAGAAAAAAGCAAGGATACCTTCGAACAACTGACCGACCGAGAGAGAGAAATACTAAAATTGCTAGTCGAAGGGCACTCTACTCCTGAGATAGCCCGAATGCTGGTCATTAGTCCCAAAACTGTAGAAAGACACAAGACTAACCTGATGGCAAAGCTGAATATTCACAACCGCCTTGACCTGTTTAAATATGCCCTGCGCAAGGGCATTATCGTCGTCTGAGATTATTGCCTCGTAGTCTTCACGACACCCCTTCTTTCCCACGCCCCACTAATGGGAAGCGTTATCCACATAAATGAGTGATTAACTGCAGAAAATTGCGGTGATATTTCCCTACCTTCTGGGGTAAACACCTCTATTCCTTCAGTAGACCGGGCATTATAATTTATAGTAGCAGGCTAAAACAAACTCCTAAAAATGTGTATTTAGCAAGGGGGTGAAATATGGAAAGGAACACTAAAATTCTGCTGGTGGATGATGAGTCGGAGTTCATTGCGGATATGCAAGCTAAATTACTGGCAAAAGGTTGGCAGGTTCTTATCGCTGGCAACAGATTAGAGGCAGAGGAGGTAGCACGTCACGAAAAACCTGACCTGGTTATTTTGGGCACAATAATGCCGCGTGGAGATGCCTTTCTGCTGCACCAGTGGTTGAAACAGAGCCCTAATTTCAGAGGAGTGCCTCTCATTGTGGTTGATGCCCCACCGGAAAAGCGTCTGATTAAGGGATGGCGTATGGACGAGGGTTTGAAGCTTGAAGCCGAACAATATTTAATCAAGCCAGTCGAGTCAGCTTCAGTAGTGGCTTGGGCTGAGAAATTCCTGGATAAGACACTGAGAAGAATCAAGGTGCTGGTGGTAGATGACCATGCTGTAGTCAGGGAAGGAATTTGCGCCCTGCTGAGTCTGCAAAAAGACATGGAAGTAATAGGTGAAGCTGTTGACGGGCGAGATGGCATTGATAAAGTGCAGCGTCTCACGCCGAATGTAGCGGTGATGGATATAATCATGCCGGTGATGAGCGGACTTGAAGCAACGAAACGAATAACCGAGGAATGCTCAGAGACAAAGGTTTTGATTCTAACCCAATATGACGAAGAAGAGAACATGTTTGTTGCTAAGCAGGTAGGGGCTTACGGCTTTATTGCCAAGAGCGCTGCCAGTTCCGACCTCTTGACTGGCATAAGGACAGTAGGTGAAGGAAGATACTTCCCTCGGTCTTTTGCCTACGTGTCTGCCAACTGGCCGGAGGGTCTGGATAAAAATAAATAATCCCCTTCGGAAAGCCTTACCCCAACCTGCTGGGTTATGAAGGAAGATATTGGTTTGCAGCCGATAACCATTACTCTTGATGGTCGTGAGGTAAGTGGCTATCCGGGGATGACCATTCTGGAACTGGCGAAGGAATCAGGCATAGATATCCCCACACTCTGTCACGATCCTCAACTCACTTCAGTTGGGGCTTGCCGTGTCTGTCTGGTAGAAGACGAACGAAATAGTGCCTTATTGGCATCTTGTGTCGCCCCGATAGCATCGGGGATGGTAATCAACACGCATTCCCCACGAGTCATAGAGCGCCGCAAAACCATAGTTAAGCTGATGCTTACCAGTCATCCTGATTCCTGTCTGGTATGTGATAAAGGCAATCGCTGCCAGCTACGCCAAATTGCCTCAGACCTGGGCATCGGATTGGTGGAGTTGCAAAGGATTCCCCAGATGGCCAGCATTGAGGAGGTCAATCCCTTCCTTGAGCGGGATTTGAGCAAGTGCATACTGTGCGCCAAATGTATTCGAGCCTGCCAGGAACTAGTCGTTGAAGGTGCTATTGACTACTTTCAACGAGGATTTACGACCATACCAGCGACACTGAACAATTTGCCCCTGGAAAGCTCCGAGTGTACTTTCTGTGGAACTTGTGTGGCGCTGTGCCCTACAGGCGCATTAATGGAAAAGGATAGGACGTATGGGGGCACGACTAAGTCTACGGCGGAAACGACTTGCCCCTTTTGTGGCTGCGGCTGCAGTATTTGCTTAGAAGTCAAGGATAATCAGGTCGTGCGAGTTATACCCGGTAAGGAAGGCCCAGTAAATCACAGTGTGCTTTGCGTAAGGGGAAGCTACGGCTGTGATTTTATCCATAGCCCGGATAGGTTGCTCAAACCCCTGGTCAAGGGTAATGATAATTTTGAGAAACTGTCCTGGGGAAAAGCTTTGGAATTGGTAAGCACTCAATTCCAGCGAATAAAGGATGAATATGGTGGTGACAGCCTAGCCATCCTGGGCTCCTCTAAGTGCACTAATGAAGAGAACTACCTTTTGCAGAGATTCGCCAGATCTGTGCTGGACACCAACAATATTGATAATGGCGGTCGCTTATATAACTCCGCCAGTCGTATGGGCCTGGGGGCTTCCCTTGGCTTCTCCGGCACTACAAATTATCTTAGT
>JAUWFX010000129.1 GCA_030606765.1 Dehalococcoidia bacterium | reverse complement strand
GGGAATCCTCAGCTCCCGACAAGCTCGTGCCATACCCTTTATGCATTCTTTCAACTGGTAATAACCATCAGCTTTTTCCGGATTACCAAAGTTAAGGCAATCGGTAATAGCTAAAGGTTCAGCCCCACTACAGACCAAATTTCGAGCAGCTTCAGCCACAGCAATCACTCCACCGAGGAAAGGATCAGCATAGCAATACCGCCCATTGCCATCGACAGTTAAGGAAATACCTTTCTTGGTTCCCTTGATACGCAAAACAGCAGCATCGCCACCGGGAGGAACCACAGTATTACCCATCGCCTGAGAGTCATACTGGCGATAGACACACTCCCTGCTGGCAATATTAGGAGAAGCCAGTAAACGAAGTAAAACAGAATTGCATTGCCTGGGTTTAAGGTCAGGAACGATGCTCAAATCCAGAGATTGAAGCTCTTCAAGCCATGCTGGCTTCTTACTCCGCTGGCGATAGAGGGGCGGGGAGACCAACAAATTCACGGGAATCTCAGCGACAACTTTTTCTCCTTCTTTAACCACGGCTAAGCCAGTATTGGTAACCCGACCAATGATAGCGGAGTGAATTTCCCAGCGACCAAGCAGGGCTTTTACCTTTTCCTCACAACCCCTCTTCACAATCACCAGCATTCTTTCCTGCGACTCCGAGAGCATTACTTCATAAGGGGTCATGTTCTCTTTACGACGAGACACTTTGCTCACATCTATTTCTACTCCTCCACCACCTCTAGCCGCACACTCCACCGTAGAGCTTGTTAACCCAGCAGCCCCCAGATCCTGCATGCCTACAATCCAATCAGTCTGCGCTAATTCAAGGCACGCTTCAATGAGTAGTTTCTCCAGAGAAGGATTGCCTGCCGGAACCACTGATTTCGTCTCTGGCTCATCCTCAAAACTACGCGATGCTAGACCAGAAGCGCCATGAATCCCGTCACGACCGGTGTCAGATCCCACCACCATTAACAAGTTACCCTCACCACTGGCCCTGGCTTTGACCAGCTTACCTTTTTCACAAATGCCCAAACATAAGCCATTAACTAACGGATTACCAGTATACCTATCAGCAAAAAATACTTCGCCACCCACACTAGGTATTCCCAGGCAATTGCCATAGTCAGCAAGGCCATTGACAACTCCATTGAAAAAGTAGCGATTATTGGGTTCAGTCAAAGGGCCAAAGCGAAGAGAGCTGAGCAAAGCTATAGGGCGAGCACCCATAGTAAAGATGTCCCTTATAACGCCGCCTGCTGCTGTGGCTGCACCCTGATATGGGTCAATCGCTGAGGGGTGATTGTGGGACTCTATTTTCATTACCGCCGCTTGTCCATCGCCAATATCTACTACTCCGGCATTTTCTTCCCCTGGACTCACTAAGACATTTTTGCTTCGGGAGGGCAGAAGCTTGAGTAAGGGCTTAGAGTGCTTGTAGCCGCAATGCTCGCTCCATAACGAGCCGAACATTCCCAGCTCTACCTCATTAGGCTCTCGCCCTAGCTGCTGCACGATAAGCTGATATTCCTTTTCGCTTAAAGCAACTTCATCCAGAATTTCCTTAGAGATATTCATTAACCGACTCCTTGCACCAAGATGTCATTTGGAGGAGCGAAGCGTGAAGAGCGTAGTAACAATCTCGATCAGTCCAGATGCTGAGGAAAATAACGATTCCAGATTTCATACTGTAAAGAACAATGGCGGTGCCCTTTTACCGCCATCACGCCATAATTTAAAACCCTCGCGCGTCTTCTAAATCTAGCCAGCAGCAAGCAATTCTAAAACTATCTCACTGACTTCTTTGCCATCAGCTTTGCCTTTGAGTTGAGGCATAAGCTGAGACATGACCTTGCCTTTGTCGCTCGGCCCTTTAGCTCCAACTGCATCAACCACTTGCCGTGCTGCTGCCATGATCTCCGCCCGACTCATCTGCTCAGGAAGATAGCTCATAAGAATAGCCAGTTCTGCTTCTTCCTGTGCCACCAGATCGCTACGATTCCCCTTTTTAAAGGCTTCGATACTCTCCCGACGACGTTTTACTTCCTTGGTAATAGCATCAAGCACTTTGTTATCGTCAGCGGGCTTTTGCTGCGCAATTTCAGCATTCTTTATTTCAGATAATAATAATCTTAATGTAGCAACCTCTACTCTCTGTTGCCGCTTAAGTGCTCCCCTGAGAGCTTCCCGAATACTATCCTTCAGCGCCATCTCTTGGCTATCTAGAGCTTTTCCGCCTTTTCGCTGCCGCTTTCTTTCTCCTCTCTTCACTAGGTTTTTCGAAATGCCTGCGGCGGCGAACTTCAGCTAAAATGCGGTCCTGCTGTACCTGTCTATTAAATCTACGCAGCAGGGCCTCGAAACTCTCGCTTGAACCAATCTTTACATCAGCCATATCAAAACAATGTATTTTACCCCGGTCACTCAAGTGTGTCAATTATGGGGTGGTAGAGGTAAGTTATCATGTTTGACAAATAGGAGTAAAATGTGCTAATAATGTAGCATCTTGGTGAGAGAGGATATGACAGAGGACACGGCATTAACGGGAAAGAAGCCCAGGCTTGATTCGGTAATTAGGTCCCTTGCAAAGAGGGGGTTCTCCCTTTTTGTGAAAGCCGTAGATAAATATGCTCCAGATAGGCTGCTGCTCTTTGGCCTCAATTTTTTAGATAAACGTGTCCCAAATAGACTGATTTCCTTCGCAATTAAGTGGGTCGAGAGATTAGCTCCTCGTAAGCTGATTTCTCGAGTTATTGCTACCGTTGATGAGTATGTTCCTGACGAGGTAGCGAACTCGAGAAAGGTCTGCACCATTCTTGCTGGGGTAGGGAAGTACATTCCGGACGAGATAATTCCCCCGGAGTCCATAGGGAGGTGGGAAAATCTTAGAACGAAGTTCCATATTCCGAAATTAATATCGAGCAGGCACAAGTGAGCCTGTGGAGTTGATATAGCTACTTCTGTTGTAGCTCCTCACGATGCTGGTGAGGGAAAAGTAGGATACTGAATGCAGTACAAAAAGGTATGTGTTGAGTCTTTTGGTTATGAACTTCCCAAGAATATTGTTACATCTTTGAGCCTGGAAGAAAGACTAGCCCCGATATACGACAAATTGAATCTCCGCTATGGACGCCTGGAAATGATGACCGGGATTCGTGAACGGCGATTCTGGGATGATGATATAACGCCGAGTCACGCTGGTATAGAAGCGGCAGAAAAAGCCATTAGCAATTCTGGAGTCAACAAAGAGGATATCGGGTGCCTACTCCATACCTCGGTATCCCGCGATTTCCTGGAGCCAGCGACAGCTACCGTGGTCCATGACTATTTGGGCCTTCCTCCCACAGCTACCATTTTCGACATCTCCAATGCCTGCCTGGGTTTCATCAACGGCATGGTAACCCTGGCAAATATGATTGAGTTGGGTCAGATAAAAGCAGGAATTGTGGTTGGCTGTGAGAGCAGCAAACGGCTTATTGACACAACAATCGATAAACTCTTGGAAGACCCTGACATCACCAAAGATAAGCTCAAACTCGCATTTGCCACTCTAACTTTGGGGTCAGGAGCAGTGGCAGCGGTGTTAACCCACTCCTCCCTGTCGCAAAACGGTCATAAGCTTCTTGGCGGGGTAACGCGCGCTGCTTCACAGCATAATGGTCTTTGTCGTATAGAAGCCGATACCTGCTTCTTCGACCCGAGCATTTCGCCTGACATGCACACAGACTCTAGAGAGCTCCTCAAAAATGGAGCAAAATTGGCGCCTGACACCTGGGAGAACACAAAACAAGAGCTTGGGTGGAACAACTCCGACGTAGATAGGTTTTTTACTCATCAGGTTAGCGCCGTGCATAGTAGACTATTGTTCAAGACCCTGGGACTAGATGATACAAAAGACTTTTCCACTGTGGAATATCTAGGAAACATTGGGTCGGTTTCCCTTCCCATTACCATGGCTATCGGAATTGACCAGGGTTGCCTTAACCCAGGTGATAAGGTTGCCATGATGGGGATTGGCAGCGGCATAGTCTGTCTTATGCTGGGTCTGGAATGGTAGAGAAAATGGCCCTATCAAGATGAGTTCAGGGAAACACTTCTTCGGAGCGATGCAACTAGATTTCTTTGAGCCGCTCTAATATATACATTTTTGATGGAAGTTTTATCCCATGGCGGCAAGGAAAGCTAATGAAGCACGAATTGTAATTACAGGGGTTGGCCTGACCGCGCCCAACGGAAATAATCTAGCGGAATTTCGAAAAAGTTTACTTGCTGGCAAATCCGGGATACAGAAATTCAACGTCCGCTACATGGGTGAAGTACTGGCTGGTATATGCCACTTCGACCCCCTGAAGTATCAAAAAAAGAAGGAATTGCGTCGGGGAACGAGGGCAGGCTCTATTGCTATCTACTGCGCTCAAGAAGCAATCGCTGATGCCAAATTGTACCTTGCTTGCCTTGATAAATCAAGGATCGGTGTTTACCTTGGTATTACCGAGCATGGCACCGTGGAAACCGAAAACGAAATCTATGAAATTAAGCAGTTTGACTATAATATAAAATATTGGTCGCACCATCATAATCCCAGAGTAGTAGCTAATAATCCCGCTGGCGAAGTCACCCTGAATCTGGGAGTTACCGGACCACACTATACATTGGGGGCTGCCTGTGCAGGCGGTAACATTGGACTCATACAGGGCTTACAAATGCTGCTGCTGAATGAAGTCGATTTAGCCTTGAGTGGAGGGGTCTCGGAGAGCACTGGTTCTTTTGGTATTTTTGCTGGCTTTAAAAGTGAAGGGGCTTTAGCTTCCCATCCAGACCCTGAGAAAGCGTGCCGCCCCTTTGACAAGGATAGGAATGGTGTGGTTGTTTCCGAAGGCGGCTGCGTTTTTGTTCTGGAAAGACTGAGCGACGCCCTTAAAAGGGGAGCTAAGATCTACAGTGAAATTGTGGGCTACTCTATCAACTCAGAT
>JAUWFX010000049.1 GCA_030606765.1 Dehalococcoidia bacterium | reverse complement strand
TGCTGGGCAACTCCTGTAGCCGCGGCAATGGCACCATAGTTTTCGGGATAGACCACTTCTATATCCATGGCTTTTAGGATAGGGTCGCCATAGTAGAAATTGAGCATACCCCAGACAGCGGGTTTACCCGCTTGTATAGCTCCAACACTCTTTAGATATGTTTCATTTACTTTGGCCCTGAGCGGGTACATTGATTTCAGCCGGTTTATCGTCTTTTTTTCCTTTTCCACAACCATAACTAATTTACCTCCTGAAAAAATTCACGTAGTGCTTCAGTAGTTTTCAGACAAATCGACCCTAACAAGTGACACATCCTGCTGTTAATTGTTGCCAACCCATCACAAATTTATGTACCTTTTGACTACATCATAATTACAGGATGCGGTATAGTCCTTGTTCCCTTTGTCAATGAGGTCACAACTAAGAGCTCCTGTCCTGCCAAGTGGCAAAGCCGGTGCGCCTTTCCCGAAGAAATGGATAAAACTCAAGCTTGTTTCTAATTTGCCTCTTATGCTGTGGTTAGCCTACTCTTTTTACAAACCTGTCCATTCTTCTCAGCGCTTCCTCGATGCTAGATAACGAAGTAGCGTAACAGCAACGGACAAAACCTTCACCGCATGGTCCAAAAGCAGTGCCCGGGACTACGGCAACTTTTTCTTCCAGCAGCAGCCTTTCGGCAAACTCTTCCGAATTCATTCCGGTAGCTTTTATAGAGGGAAAAGCATAGAAAGCGCCCTTGGGCTCGAAACAAGGTAAACCAATCTCATTCAATCTCTTGACCATGAGGCGACGGCGTCTGTTGTATTCTTGAACCATCTTTTCGACCTCGCTCTCACCGTTTCTTAGGGCCTCGATGGCTGCCACCTGCGCCATCGTTGGGGCACTGAGCATGGTGTATTGATGGATTTTTGCCAGGGCTTGGATGAAACGGCGGTCGGCTGCCACATAGCCAATGCGCCAACCGGTCATGGCATGAGATTTGGAAAATCCGCTAATCAGGATGGTACGTTCCTTCATCCCGGGAAGGCTGGGAAAACAAATATGCTCCGCTCCATAGACTAAACGAGCATATAGCTCATCAGATACTACCAGTAAGTCATACTTTTTAGCCAGCCCGGCAATAGCGTCAGCCTCTTTTCTGGACATGACTGCGCCAGTGGGATTTGCTGGGTAACCTATCAAAATAGCCTTCGTCTGCTTCGTGATCCTGGCTTCAATATCGGTTGCCCTGACGACAAAGTTGTTTTCTTCGTTTGTGGGAACAAGAATAGGCACGCCGCCAGCCAGAACGATGTCGGCAGGATAAGCCACATAACAAGGGTCGGGAATTATGACTTCGTCACCGGGATTGATAATTGCTCTCAGGGCGAGGTCTAATCCTTCACTAGTTCCTGTAGTGATAAGAATTTCATGCTCAGGATGATAACTCACTCCATAACGAAGCTCCAGGTAGCTGGCTAATTCTTGGCTTAATTCCGGCATACCGGAGTTCGAGGTATACATGGTATAGCCTTTCTCCAGAGAATATGTGCCTGCCTCCCGGATATGCCAGGGAGTAACGAAATCAGGTTCACCTATACCAAGCGAGATAATGTCTTCCATGGAGGAAAGCAGGTCGAAGAATTTCCTGATGCCCGATGGCGGAAGGCTAGTCACCTTTTGTGAAATTAGGTTATCCCGGGCTTGAGTTGGAGCGGACTTTGTGTTCAGCATATTACGGTGTTATCGGTAAACGTTTATTTATTTCCTTGGGAAGGTGAAAGGTCTCCCCGTTTTCCTTATATCGTTTGAGGAGAAAGTGGGTGACAGTGCTTTGCACCCTCTCCAGAGGTGCTAGTTTCTCCGTGACAAAACTGGAAATTTCCTGCATATTTTTGCCTTTCACCACTATAGCCAGATCATAGGTGCCTGAGACCAGATATGCAGAATATACTTCAGGAAATTGATAAATGCGCTCGGCAATGGCATCGAATCCGACATCACGTTGTGGCGCTATTCTGACTTCGATTAAAGCCCGTATATCTCCCTCTCCTAATTTAGGCCAATTTATTATAGTTTTATATTTCAGAATAGTCCCATCCTTCTCAGCCTGCTTAATTATTTTTTCTACTTCACTGACAGGTTTATCCACCATGGTGGAAATCTGTTCCGGAGTTGCCCGGGCATTCTGTTCCAGAATTTCAAAAATCTCTTTCACGAGTTCTCCTTAAAGCATCAATTCAACAGCTGACCAATGGTCTGCTTTTTCATTGTAACACAGTTCAAATAGTTTGCCATCCTCAGTAACAACCCTGAATAGGCTTTTGCCTGGTTCCTGCCAGGCTTTCTCTACTGACTTTATTCTAAGTTCTTTTTCTTGCCAGACAAAAGACCGTGGTTCTTCAGCATAGACATAGCCTGAATAGCATTTCACCTTTATCTCCATATTTTGCCCCTACATACTATAAGATTCAATTCAACGACAGATCGTGGTCATCCGGCTCATTATAATACAGTTCAAATGGTTTACCATCCTCAGTAACAACTCTGGAGCTTGTTGTAAAATTGACAAACGTGACACGCTAAAGTAGTATCAAGAGAGACGAAAGATGAAAAAAGATTTACTCTCTATAGCTGACCTTAACCGTAAGGAAATTGAACACCTCATTGAGCAGGCCTGGCGTATGAAACAAGAAGGGGCATCGCCTCTCCTTTCGGGAAGGACCTTGGCTCTCCTCTTTGAAAAGCCTTCCTTGCGAACCAGGGTCAGTTTTGAGATAGCTATGTATCAGCTAGGCGGACACAGCATCTACCTATCTCCAGAAGAGGTAGGCTTGGGCAAGCGAGAACCAGCGGCTGACATAGCTCGAGTGCTCAGTCGCTATGTCGATGGCATTGCCGCTCGCACATTTTCCCAGGAAACTTTACATATTCTCGCTGGCCATTCTTCTGTGCCCATAATTAATGCCCTTTCCGACCTGGAACATCCCTGCCAGGCTCTTTCCGACCTTTTTACCATCTCTGAAAAGAAAGGGAGGCTTCCCGGCTTGACTTTAGCATTCATTGGCCATGGCAATAATGTGGCCAATAGCTTGCTTCTCTCTGCCTGCCTAGTGGGCATGAATTTCCACTTCGCCTCTCCACCAGGCTATGATGTTAAGGAAGAGGTATTGAATCAAGGAAAGGAATTCGCCGCTCTTAGTGGCAGCCAGATTCTATTAACTACCGACCCTTATGAAGCAGCCAAAGACGCTGATATAATATATACTGATGTGTGGGTTAGCATGGGCCAGGAGGCTGAAGCAGAGAAACGTCGTCTTGCCTTTTCAGGCTATCAGGTGGATAATAAATTATTAAGCTTGGCTAAAGGAGATGTTTTGTTCATGCATCCCTTGCCGGCTCACCATGGCGAGGAAATTTCCGCCGGGTTGCTAGACGATCCCCGGTCAGTGGTATTTGATCAGGCAGAAAACAGGCTTCATCTGCAAAAGGCATTACTAGTGAAGCTGCTGCCAAATCCCAAGGTATCAGACAAATGACCAGGCCTATTGTAGCCATTGTGGGTAGGACCAACGTGGGCAAGTCCACCTTGCTTAACCGCCTGGCGAGCAGGCGGATAGCTGTAGTTGCCGATTTGCCAGGAACTACCAGGGACCGTGTTTTTGCTTTTGTTTCCTGGCAGGGACGGGAGTTGATTGTGGTTGACACTGGTGGCTGGCAAACAAAGCCATCCACGTCTTTGGAACAGAAGGTCAAGCAGCAGGTCCAAGCAGCCATTGTTCAGGCAGATGCCGTCATCTTCCTGGTAGATGCCAGAGATGGAGTTATTGCTGCCGATGACGAAATTGCTGATGTGCTGCGCGCCGCCAATAGGCCTATCGTACTAGCAGTAAACAAGGTGGATTCTGCCAAACAAACAAATCAGGTGGCCGATTTCTACCACCTGGGCATGGGTGAGCCTATACCTATCAGTGCTCACCATAATCGAGGGATAGACGATTTGATGGATGCTGTGCTAGCTTCTTTGCCCCTGCAGTCTATCAGTATTGCGGAGTCAGGAGAAGCTAAATTAGCCATCGTTGGGCGACCTAATGTAGGCAAGTCAACCTTGTTGAATAAATTGCTAAGAGATGAAAGGGCCATTGTCCATGAGTCTCCGGGGACAACTCGTGACTCGCTTGATGCTATAATTCGCTGGCATGATAAGGAAATCTTACTTGTCGACACCGCTGGGATTAAACGGCGTGGAAGGGTCGGTGCTGGAGTGGACTATTATAGTTTGCTCCGCGCCCTCCAAGCTATCAACCGCTGCGATGTTGCCTTGTTGCTAATCGATGCCAGTGAATTTATTACTGCCCAGGATATGCATGTCGCTGGCTATATTATCGAGGTTGGAAAAGGTATAATACTGTTGGTCAACAAGTGGGACCTTGTTCCCCAGCAACAAAGACAGGAATTCAAACGTAGCGTGGAGCAAAGACTTAGATTTGCCTCCTATGCACCTATCATTTACATCTCTGCCAAACTAGGGCGGGGGATAAACAGGATTCTACCCCAAGCCTGGGAAATCTGCCAGGAAAGACAAAGGCGAATACCGCAATCAGACGTTAACGAGTTAGTCAAACAGGCAGTAGGTAGCCATCCCCCACCCCGCACAGGTTCTAGACAGTTGCACATTGCCCGAGCCTATCAAGATGAATCTCAACCAGCCACTTTCGTTCTCAAGGTTAACTATCCTCAACTGGTTCATTTTTCCTATCAACGCTACTTGGAAAACAAGCTTCGCCAGGGCTTTGGTTTTCGCGGCGTTCCTTTGAAGTTAATTTTCACCAAGGCCGCCCGTAAAATCAATAAAAAGATAGAGACGAGAGCATGATGATAGCCGAGTTTGTTGCTGTAGTAGTCATTGCTTATCTCCTTGGCTCCATTCCCTTTGGCTTGATAATAGGCAAGCTGAAAAGTGGCGTTGATATCAGGGAATATGGAAGTGGTAAGACTGGCGCCACTAATGTTATGAGAACCATAGGGACTAAGCTTGGCATTTTAACTCTGGTTCTTGATGTGGTTAAAGCTACTGGGGCAGTCATGCTGGCCACAGTAATTATAGATGGCAGCAGCGGTATCTTAACCATTGGTGGTGTGTCCGTTTATTGGCACCATATAGCCCAAGTTGCAGCTGGCCTGGCTGCAATAGCAGGACATAACTGGCCCGTATTTGCTAAGTTTAAAGGGGGTAGGGGAGTAACTGCCTATTTTGGCACATTGTTCGCTATTTTCCCTCCCGCGGGCATACTGGGTGCCGAAGTTGTAGCTATAGCAGCATTACGCAGCCGGCATATGTCCCTGGGTTCTATTCTCGGAGCCTTAGCAGCCTTGTGCTTGATGGTACCGCTGACTTTCGCCTATGACTTGCTTCCCCCAATCTATCTAGTTTATGGTTTAGTAGTTATCGCACTGCTCGTCTACCAACACCAGGACAATATAAAACGCTTAAGACAAGGCACAGAACGCCAATTATGGTGAAAAAACACGAGGTATATGCTTAAAAGTTACTATCATAGGCAATACCTTAGGCGCTTTGCTGAGCGACAAAGGAGCAGTGGTAAAACTGTGGGCGCGAAGCGAGGCTGAAGCCAAAGAATTAAACCAACGACGGCGTAGCTATTCATCTACCAGCCACATTGGAGAAGCCTTAAACGGGGCTGACCTGACAATCTGGGCGGTTCCCTCTCAAAAGTTAAGACAAAATGTCAGCCAAGCCAAGGATTAATTGACTTCAAAGAATTAGCAGCAAGCCATCACTGATCCCAAGCTAGACGTCTAGAGGCGGTTCAGTTCGAGTTAGTATCTTAGCCAATTCTCCAAAAAGATAATGCTGGTTTTTGTCCAAGTGTTGTGGAGTTATTATAGCTACTTTGACGAGCAAGTCTCCTCTTCCCTTGCCATCAATATAAGGGATTCCCTTGCCTTTAAAGCGAAAGATTTTCCCATTTTGGGTTCCCGACGGTATTTTTAAATCTACATTTCCATTTAAAGAGGGCACTCTTATCTCATCGCCCAAAGCAGCTTGAGCAAAATTGATGGGTAACTCGTAAAGAATGTCACTGCCATCTCTATGGAATAAATTGTGTGGCTTTACTGAAAAAGTGACATAGAGGTCGCCGGAGGGGCCTCCATGTAAGCCAGCACTTCCCTCCCCATCCAAGCGTAATCGTTGCCCATCATCCACACCAGCAGGAATTCTAGCCATTACCTTACGTCTCACCTTTATTCTCCCCCTGCCCCGGCATTGAGAACAAGGATTACTTATTACAGTGCCACTACCTCCACAGCGAGAGCAAGTGGTGATATGAGTGAAGCGCCCAAAAATGCTTTGCTGAACTCTCCTCACTTGCCCTGTGCCGCGACAATCAGGGCAAGTCTCAGGATTTGTTCCTGGTTCGCTGCCAATACCATGGCACGAAGGGCAGAACTCGATGCGTTGTATTTCAACTTCTTTACTACAGCCGAATACCGCCTCCTTAAAGGAAAGATTGAGGTGGCTTTGTAAGCTGTCCCCGCTTTGTGGAACACGCTGAGCAGTTCGTCCAAAGGGGGTGCTAAAACCACCGAAGAAAGATTCAAAAATATCTCCCAGCCCGCCAAAGCCAGAATCGGGAAAGCCTTCCGCAACATCTGCTCGGCCATAGCGATCATACCTGCTCCTTTTCTCAGGGTCGGAGAGAACCTGGTAGGCCTCGTTGATTTCCTTAAATTTATCCTCGGCTCCTAGCTCTCTATTGCGGTCAGGATGATACAGTTTTGCTAACTTGCGAAACTCCCTCTTAATTTCCTCATCACTGGCGTTTCGAGGCACTCCCAGCACTTCATAATAATCTCGTTTTATCGCCATAACCTTTAAGTATAACCCTTAAATGACTATGCTGACAACTTTCAGCTACTGAACTTGCAAATAACTGACGCCTTAACAAGTGATATAATCACAGCACAGTGAAGCAGCAGATTCAAAGAATTCTCCGTCATCACAAGAAAAAGGAAATCACCGGCGAAAACCTTAGGGCTTCAGCGGTGCTCATGCCTCTTTTTTATAACCAGGAGCAATATCATATCCTGTTTACCGAAAGGAGCGATGCGGTAGTCTTTCACAAAGGGCAGGTCTGCTTTCCTGGAGGGACCCAGGAACCATCTGATTCCAACTTACTCCAAACTGCCCTCAGGGAGAGTGAAGAAGAGATAGGTTTAGAGGCTAAGGATATTGAAATTCTAGGAGAGCTTGACGATATTCTGACCTTTGTCACTAACTATGTTATTTCGCCTTTTGTTGCCTTCATACCCTATCCTCACTCTTTGAGGACCAATGGCAGAGAAGTCAAGGGAACCTTTTCTGTTCCCCTGTCATTTTTGATGGATGAAACCAATTTCAAGCAAGATTCTTATGCCTATGAATATGAAGGGCATATCATCTGGGGGGCTACCGCCAGGATTTTAAGACAATTCATCGGTTTGTTGAAATCTGGGAGCGGAGCCCTGAAATAGTCATTTCTTCTCTTTAGCCTGGACTTTAATTACTTTGGGCTTTACCTCTTCAGCTTTGGGTATGGTCAGAGTTAGAACGCCACCCTCCATCGTTGCCTCAGCCTTGTCTGGCTTAGCCCGCTGGGAAGGACAACGCTGCGGGAAAAAGCACCATAGCGTCTCTCCTGGTACAGGTAGTCCTCTTTCTTTATCTCCTCTTCTGCTTTGGTCTCCCCCTTGATGGTCAGGGTTTCGCCAGTGATGTCAGTGCTGACATCCTCCGGCTTCAACCCGGGCAAAGTTGCCTTCACCACTACTTCGTTGGGTGTCTGATAGACATCCAGGGCTGGCGCAGCTACTTCACCAAGGGCCTCTAAAGCATGGGAGGGGCGAACAAAGCTGTCCTCAAATAACATGTCCATTGCCTGTCTCAGGCTCATAAGTTCAGCAAAGGGATGCCATCTCTCTATAGCCATTTTCATTACCACCTTTCCTTATTTTTTACTGAGCCCCACTCTCAGTTCAGGCAATATTATAAGAAGGTTAAATAACCTTGACAAGTTTTCTCGAAATTTGTTAAATATATTTGACAAATTAATTAAACAATTTTATAATTAACACAAAATAGTTAGGAGAGAGAGATGGCAGGCAAAGACTACTATCAAATTCTAGGTGTGAGTAGGAATGCTTCGGAAAAGGAAATCAAGCAGGCCTACCGCCGTTTGGCTCGCAAACACCATCCTGACCTCAACCCCGGCGACAAATCGGCTGAGGCTAAATTTAAGGAGATAAATGCGGCTTATGAAGTCCTCTCTAATCCTGAAAAGCGAAAGAAGTATGACCAGTTCGGTGAACAATGGGAACATGCTGAGCAATTTGCTAAATCCAAAGGGCAAGAGAGAGTCAGGTGGGATTTCGGCAGGGGTGGCACAACTTTCGAATATGGCGACCTGAGCGACTTTGGCGGTATTCTTTCAAGCTTGTTCGGCGATTCTGGTAAAGGCTCCAGGATGAGGGGGCCACGACGTGGTCAGGATATAGAATCCACCATTGAGGTAAGCCTTGAGGAGGCTTACCATGGCTCTACGCGTGTTGTACAGCTTCAGATCGAGGAGCCCTGTACAGCTTGTGGCGGCACGGGCAGAGTGGGCAATCGAATCTGTACTATTTGCAATGGTGCCGGTGGGAAAGTAATTCCCAAGCGACTGGAGGTTAAAATTCCAGCGGGAGTTAGAGATGGCTCAAGAATTCGTATAGCGGGGGAAGGAGTTCCTGGCCGTGCCGGTGGCAAAAAGGGCGACCTCTATCTGGTAGCGAAGGTTCTGCCTCATAAGCTCTTTGAGCGCAAAGGAGATGACCTTTACACTGAAGTCTCAGTGCCTTTAGCCACTGCCATGCTGGGTGGCGAGGTCAGATTGCCCACTCTGAATGGCAATCTATCTCTTAAAATTCCACCGGAGACTCAGAACGGCAGGGTTTTCCGCATGGCAGGGAAGGGCATGCCCCAGCTAGGCAATAGCAAGTACGGCAATATGTTCGCCAAGGTAAAAGTGGTTTTGCCCACCGATTTGACCGAGGAGGAAAAAAAACTATTTGAGAGATTGCGGTCTCTGCGACCCACATAAAGCGAGGTGCCACGATGATGGACTGGGAATCCAAACCGAGATATGTAATAAGCATAGCCGCCAGTATGGTGGGCATAGAAGCTCACACATTGCGGTATTATGAAAGGCTGGGGCTGGTACAGCCAGAGCGTTCGAGTGGCAATATACGTCTCTATTCGGAGGAAGACGTTGACCGCTTGCGCTATATTAAGGCTCTGATGAGCGATTGTGGCGTTAATTTGGCTGGAGTAGAGGTGGCGTTGAGGTTGATGCGGAGGATGAACGAGATGCAGCAGCAACTTGAGGAAATGGAGAGAAAAATTAAGAAAGTTGCCGAAGCCGAAATAGAAGACATAATAGAGGACATAATAGAAGACGCAGAATGGAAGGAGGTGTAGGAGCCATTTAACAACACGCCTGTCATTCTGAGCGTAGCGAAGAATCTAGACCCTTCCCCTTCGTTTCACTCAGGGTCAGGGTGACAAAATAGGCAGGAAGGAGGTGTAGAAAGTTGAAACCGGAGAGATTTACTGAGCAGGCACAAGAGGTTTTAGCAGCTTCACAAGAGCTACTTCGTCGATATCGCCATAACCAGTGGGATGTGGAGCATATTCTATTGGCTTTGCTGGAGCAGGAAAAAGGAATAACTGGGGACATATTAAAGATGCTAGGTGTGGATATCGAAGCGGTAAAACAGCGGGTAGAATCAACGCTTGAGAGTTTCCCCAAGGTAACTTACGAGGCGGGGCAAATTTATGCTACTCCGCGGATTTCCGCTCTTCTCGAAAATGCCAACAGGGAGGCCGACAGGCTCAAGGACGAGTTTGTCAGCACTGAGCATTTGCTCATTGCTATTGCCGGGGAGACTAGAGGCGAAGCTGCAACAATTCTAACTGAATCTGGCGTTAACCAGGAAAAGATTTATCAAGCCTTGCAGAAAATTCGTGGCGGACATCGAGTTACCGACCGTCAAGCAGAAAGCAAATACCGCTCCCTGGAAAAATACGGGCATGACCTCACGGAGTTAGCTCGTCAGGGCAAACTCGACCCTGTAATCGGGAGGGAAAACGAAATCAAACGTGTGACGCAAATACTTTCCCGGCGCACCAAGAACAATCCCGTAATTATTGGCGACGCTGGCGTGGGCAAGACGGCCATTGCTGAGGGATTAGCTCAGAAGATTACCGCTGAAGATGTTCCCGATTCCCTGAAAGGGAAAAAGGTGGTGGCTTTAGACATGGGAGCGTTGGTGGCGGGAAGCAAATTCCGCGGGGAGTTTGAGGAAAGGTTGAAGGCAGTTTTAGATGAAGTC
This sequence comes from Dehalococcoidia bacterium, assembly GCA_030606765.1. The sequence goes on along the minus strand of JAUWFX010000049.1, from coordinate 387 downwards.
CGGCAGGCGGCTGGCGAAGTTATTATGTTCATTGATGAGCTTCACACCGTGGTAGGAGCCGGAGCTGCCGAAGGAGCAATCGATGCCAGTAATATGCTGAAGCCAGCACTGGCTCGTGGTGAGATGCAATGTATCGGGGCTACTACACTCGACGAGTATAGAAAGCGTATTGAAAAAGATAAAGCTCTGGAGAGACGTTTCAGCCCTGTTTATCTCGATGAACCCAGCGCAGAAGCCACTATAGAGATGCTCCGGGGACTTCGTCCCAGATATGAAGCACATCACAAAATAAAAATCGAGGATTCTGCCCTGGTAGCTGCTGCCAAGCTGAGTCAGAGATATGTATCCGATAGATTCTTGCCTGACAAGGCAATTGACTTGATCGAC
>JAUWFX010000067.1 GCA_030606765.1 Dehalococcoidia bacterium | reverse complement strand
CCCGCACTGGCTAAGCCAGCCGCTGGCGGTGTGTTTCTGTGGCACTTTCCGTAGGGTCACCCCTCCTGGGTGTTACCCAGCACCCTGCTCGGTGGAGCTCGGACTTTCCTCCCTGGCAGATTAAATCCAGGGCGGTCACCCGGTTTACTCACCCGAGTCTATTTTATAGTCAACTAGAATAAAGGTCAAATTCTCGAATTGTCCAGGGCAAGATTGCCTGCTAACAACCAGTCCCAAACAGTTTAACGCCAATTTAGGAGCCTTAATTTGAAGGTGAAGGGCTACTAACAACCGTCTTTGTTACGACACAATCATAACTATGGTATCCCTTTCCGCATACCCATTGGTGCAAGTAAGTGAGGGGGAATTAGCATGTCAAAGAAACCAAAGATTTTCGGCAAAGCACACTAGGACCAGTTGATGTTAACAACCTATACCTTGTCGCGTAAGCCGCTAATTGTTGGGACGCGATAGGAATTTGTCCGGCTCAGCTTGTCTACGGCTCCTATTATTTTAAACCAATTGCCTGCCGTTCTAATAGTTAACAGTCACACCTCTTGCTTCAAGCTCAGGTATGTATGTGTTGATGGAATCGTCACTCAGCGAACTCCTAGATAGCCAGACTGTGTCTCCCTCTCCTAGCCCGGAGTTATCCACCAGAGGGGAGATATCGCTTATCTGGTTAACGAAGAGCTTGAGGTAAAAAAGGTTGGTGAGGTTGGCCAGAGGGGAGATACCGCTTATCTGGTTAGAGTGGAGGTCGAGGATTGTCAAGTTAGTGAGGTTGGCCAGAGGTAAGATATTGCTTATCTGGTTAGAGTGGAGGTTGAGGCTTGCCAGGTTGGTGAGGTTGGCCAGAGGTAAGATATTGCTTATCTGGTTAGAGTGGAGGTAGAGGACTGCCAAGTTGGTGAGGTTGGCCAAAGGAGAGATATCACTTATCTGGTTAGAGTGGAGGTTGAGGATTGTCAAGTTGGTGAGGTTGGCCAGAGGAGAGATATCGTTTATCTGGTTAGAACAGAGACTGAGCTCTGTCAAGTTGGTGAAGTTGGTTAGAAGAGAGATATCGCTTATCTGGTTAGAGCGAAGGTAGAGGCTTGTCAAGTTGGTGAGGTTGGCCAAAGGAGATATATCACTTATCTGGTTAGAGTGGAGGTTGAGGATTGTCAAGTTGGTGAGGTTGGCCAGAGGAGAGATATCGTTTATCCAGTTAACCCGGAGGTCGAGCTCTGTCAGGTTGGTGCAATACTGAAGAACCGATATATTCCCGATTCCTCTATTATCAGCTGTGAGGCTCGTTAGCCCAGCAAGTTCAGAGACATAAATAGGTCCCGACGATTTGTTAAGGGTTTCTCTAATGGCTGTTTCTAGATTTGGGTCTGGAAAACTAACAACAGGGTCACCCGCAGGACCACCCCCGGACAAAGATATAACTGATGCTACGATGACAACTGTAATACATACTGCGATGATTGTTATTAGCTTCTTCCTGCTCATTCTAACCCCCTTTGACAAACACGAGTGCTATCCACACGATAACTTACCCGGATGACGCTGTCAATACTCCTCCCGTGAGTAGCTGTAATTGAACGTTTATCAATATTATCAAACTCAAAGAGCATTGGTTTTCGGATTCTAAACTAGATGTTCGAAATGGTGGTTTTACGTATAGAATAGGATTTGTGTCAATCACCAAAACCCTGTTTTGTTCGTAAAGTCCCATTATGTCCCGACCCGTCCCAAACATTTTAACGCCAAAATAACGTCAATTTTTGAGCTTTGAGTTGAATCTAACGGGTAAAGGTGAGTTGTGGCACAACAACAAAACGCATCCTTGATGTATAATATAAGATGATAACGGCAAGGCCCCAGCAATACTGGCACAGCCTGGGCCGAGAGTATAACTGGAGGTGAACCGATGCAACCACAAAACATGATCTGGGTTGTCGCAGGTAAGCGATACCGCACAGACGCAGCTACGCTAATAGCCCATGACGCATACTGGAACGGCTATAATTTTGAGCAAGGTGGCCGTAATACATTCCTATTCAGAACGCCAAAGGGTAATTTCTTTGCCCAATATCAAACGCTATTGCAAGGCGAAATTAACAAAATCACCCCTATGGAGATAAATGAAGCTATGTCTCTATATCAATCACTACACAAAAAGGAGGTTCCCTTCAGAGTTGTCTTCCCATATATCAAAGCAGAGGATGCCTAACATTCCTTAACTTTGCCCTGACTCGCGCCTGCTAATGCCCTCGCGCAAACTAGCCTCTAAAAGGGCACAGACCTAAAAAGCCCAGTCAGGCTTTGAATCTAAACAAAATTGACACCCCCACTACGAGGGATAGAATATTTGCTATCATAGATCTCCAATTGCCTAAACTATGATTAGTACCCAGTATATGTCCATGCTGATGTAGGAATTACTTCATATATAGTTATCCTCGGCTTTGATATCAAGAGTGCCTCTGCCTCGTGTAGTAGCTGTTGTCTAAGCTTTGAACTCTCCCATGCCTCCCAATCCTCACGTCTCTTCCAATTGTATAACAGGGCAGCAATAGGAGTGCCTTTTACACTTCTGATATGCTCAGCACTAATGAAACCTGGAAATGTCATGGCATATGACCTGAGTTTTAGAAATAGAGATTGTATATCTGCACCACTTTTCAGCTCATAACCTTCGATAACCTTCATCATTTTCGCCTTCTCCTTGATGATAAATAACCGACTTCTATTTCCCAATCACTTTAGGCAGTAGGTTAAGCAATGAAATCTTATCCCCCCTTGATTCAGATGGTCAAAGCCCATCCTAGAGTACACATCCCAAACCAGTTTCCTATGCCTCCCGTGCAATCTGAAGCTTACCATACAAGCCTTCATGATTTCAGTAGCGCTATTATAGCCTACCCCTGGACTCTCTAAAAGACAGGAACCCAGAAGGAGTATGAAAGTATACCGAGACAGATTTACCAGGAGGTGTAAAAAGCAAAAGCTGAAACAGAGCGAACTGGCCAACGCGATGGGAAAATCCCTGAGGGTTAAGGCAAAAAAGGCAAATTTCACTTGCCAGGCAAAACACCCGCATTTTTAAGCCTCTCAGAGCGTGTTTTATCGTAAAGTAGTGCCTTCATGACATATCCCTCTGGGCATCCGTGATGCCTTGCTCCGCCAGTTCATATATTAGCCATGTTGGGTCAAAGTCTGGTAGAGCTGCCAGCAAAAGGTCGGCAAGATTGCCTGAAGGGGTCGTTTTGAAGTAGAATTTGAAGCCAGGAGGGGTGACCGAGTGGCTTATGGTGGCGGTCTTGAAAACCGCTTTCGTCTTTTTGGCGAACGTGGGTTCGAATCCCACCCCCTCCGCTTCAGGGAAGCAAGGAGGAAATTTGAAGATTCACGAGTATCAAGCTAAGGCACTTCTGGCTCAATATGGTATTCCTGTGCCCAGAGGCAAGGTGGCTTCCACCCCGGCCGAGGCCAGAGAGATAGCTGCTGAGATTGGCAGCAAGGTGGTAATAAAAGCCCAAGTCTATGCTGGGGGGAGGGGCAAGGCGGGCGGCATAAAGAAGGTTAATAGCCCAGAAGAGGCAAAGAAGGCAGCCAGTCAATTGATTGGAACCAGACTGGTGACTCATCAAACCGGACCGGAAGGAGTGCCGGTAAGTAAGGTCCTGGTGGAAAAAGCGGGCAATGTGACACGGGAGCTCTATCTCAGCATCCTCGTTGATGGGACCAGCCGCTTGCCAGTTATGATGGCCAGTGAAGCCGGAGGCATGGAAATCGAAGAAGTGGCCCAGTCAGCTCCGGAGAAAATATTCAGGAGTGATATCGACCTTGCTATTGGCTTTCAATCATTCCAGGGTCGCAAGCTGGCTTATGGGATGAATTTGGACGGAGGCCAGGTAGGCGAGGCCACACGGCTGATGACAAACCTTTATAAGCTCTTTATAGACAAGGATTGCTCCTTGGCCGAGATAAATCCTGTGGTTGTTACCGCTGACGAAAAGCTGCTGGCTCTAGACGCTAAACTTAATTTTGACGACAATGCCCTGTACCGACACAAAGATGTTCAGGAACTTCAAGATAAGGAGCAGGAGGAGCCTCTGGAAATCCAGGCTCGTGACTGGGGAATTAATAATTATGTCAAAATGGATGGCGATATCGGCTGCATGGTCAATGGCGCTGGGTTGGCCATGGCAGTCAACGACCTTATTCAATATTGTGGCGGTAGAGCAGCAAATTTCCTGGACATCGGCACACTTAATAACACTAGTAGGGTGGTAAACTCGTTCAAGATGTTTATTGCTGACCCCAGAATTAAGGCCGTCCTGGTGAATATATTTGGAGGTATGGCCAGGGTAGATGTCATCGCCACAGGGATAGTTGAAACTTATCAGCAAATGAATATTACCTTCCCCGTAGTCATTAGACTTGCAGGAACAAACTTGGAAGAAGGTCAACGTATCCTGGCTGAGTCAGGGATAAGTTTCATCCAGGCTAAAGATTTCTATGATGCCGCTAATAAGGTAGTCAAGGCAGCAAAAGGAGTAATGGAATGAGCATCCTCGTTGATGAAAATACCAGGCTTTTAGTTCAGGGTATTACTGGCAGCGAAGGTAGCTTTCATACCCAGCGCTGTATAGAATATGACACCAGGGTAGTGGCCGGAGTTACACCTGGCAAAGGGGGCAGTCAACACTTGGGAGTGCCCGTGTTCAATACTGTAGAGAAAGCCATGGCTGAAACCGGAGCTAATGCCAGCCTCATGTTTGTGCCCCCTGCCTTTGCCGCAGATGGCATCCTGGAGGCGATTGATGCTGGCATGTCATTGGTCGTGTGCATAACTGAGGGCATACCGGTATTAGATATGGTGAAAGTGCATCGCTATCTCAAAGGTAAACCAACCCGGCTCATCGGTCCTAATTGCCCCGGAGTTATGTCCCCGGGTAAATGTAAGGCTGGCATTATGGTGGGGGAAATTCATCTTCCCGGCAATGTGGGGGTAATCTCTCGCAGCGGCACCTTGACTTATGAAGTTGTTTCCCAGCTCACCAATCTGGGAATCGGACAATCCACATGTGTTGGCATCGGCGGTGATGCTCTGCCCGGCAGCACCTTTGTAGACATCTTGAAATTATTTCAGGCAGACCAGGATACCAAGGCTGTGATTCTTATTGGTGAAATTGGTGGCACTATGGAGCAAGAAGCTGCTGAATTTATCAGTCACAAGATGACTAAACCTGTGGTCGCTTTTATCGCTGGTAGTACTGCTCCGCCGGGGAAGAGAATGGGACATGCTGGAGCTATCATTACCGGCAGTGCTGGCAGGGCTTCAAAGAAGATAAAGGCGCTGTCACAGGCTGGGGCCACTATAGCCCCCAACCCGGCTGAAATTGGCCTCAGCACCAAGAAAGTGATAGAAAGTTTGTAGGTATTTCTCACAAGGTGATTAAGAATCGCTATCCATTAATCGAAGAGGTCTTTACCCCTTTGACTGCCCCTGAGCTTTTTGAGCTAATCAAGGACAGACCTTATAGCTTTTTTTTAGACAGCGGCATGGACACTCAAAGGCTGGGGCGATATTCCTTTTTGGGCAGCGAGCCTTTTCTGGTGATGAACAGTCGAGGCTCTGAAATCACCATTGTTCGTGGACAGGAGCACAAAATGCAGCATGGTAACCCTTTTGATACTATAGGCAAGCTGCTGAAGTTATATAAATTAGACTATTGCCCGGCACCCGTGCCTTTCGTTGGTGGAGCGGTTGGCTATTTTAGCTATGACCTGTGCCACTTCGTCGAACACCTGCCATCCACAGCTATAGATGACCTTAAACTCCCTGAGTGTTACTTTGCCTTCTATGATGTTATTTTCGCCTTTGACCACCTGGAGGGTAGGGCCTACCTTGTTGCCACAGGTTTTCCCGAGCTGGAGGAAAGGCAAAGGTTAAAGCGAGCAAGGATGAGGCTTGAAGAGATGAAGAACTGGCTTTGTCCTGGCCATTCAGTAATTGAGGTGAGCCAAAGCCCTGAGCAAAACGAGGAAATCACGCTTAAGTCTAATTTTACCCCTGAAGAATACATCAAAGCTGTAAATAGAGTGCGGGAGTATATCGCCGCTGGCGATGTCTTTCAAGTCAATCTTTCTCAAAGATTTGAGGCTGATTTGGAAATTCCGCCCTATGAGCTTTATAAACGACTGAGGAGGGTTAATCCCGCCTCTTTTGCCAGCTATCTCAATTTCCCTGGAGTAGCCATCGTCAGTGCCTCTCCGGAAAGGTTCCTTAAAGTCCAAGGTGACCTGGTAGAGACGCGACCGATAAAGGGCACGAGGCCACGAGGCAGAGACCCTGTTGAAGACCAGAGATTGGCTCAAGAGTTGACCCACAGCATCAAAGACCGCGCAGAAAACGTGATGATTGTTGATTTGGAGAGGAATGATTTAGGGCGAGTTTGTCGTTATGGCACGATAAAAGTCACCGAGTTAGCTATCCTGGAGACTTTCCCCACCGTATTTCATCTCACCTCCACCATTGTAGGCAGGTTGCATCGAGGCAAGAGCGATATTGACCTGCTTAAGGCTACTTTCCCCGGTGGCTCTATTACTGGCGCTCCTAAGGTGCGAGCTATGGAAATTATCGATGAACTGGAAATAACTAAGAGGAACGTCTATACAGGCTCCATAGGCTATCTGAGTTTCAACGGGGACCTGGATATCAACATCGTGATCCGCACTTTTTTGATCAAAAAAGGCAGGGCTTACTTTCAAGTAGGGGGTGGCATTATTTATGATTCTGATTCGGAAGCTGAATATATAGAAACCCTGGACAAAGCCAAGGCTCTAATTCAAGCTTTGCAATTAGCACCAGAAGTGGTTGTAGCATCAAAATAAAGGGCGCTGAGAAATTATAGATTTCTTGGGGTAAAAATGAGTTTTGTTTCAAAATTCCCTCTCAATCTGTGGGAGCTACAAGAGGCTCCCCTGCAGAAGGTTTCGGGCAGCCTTACGACATATCTTCTGGATTGCCAGTGTTACGGCAGTATCCATCGAGGCTGCGCCTTCCTATCTTAGTCCTGAGTCGGAGCATTGAAAAGCTGGCGGTTATGCCATATGATAGCAGGGTTAAGCAATAAACGATTACTTTTCGTACAGGAATCCCTCTTCGAAGGTAATGGGAATTATAAAAGCTCTGCGAATTATAATCACAAGGGGGTTTAATTTATGGCTGATGAGTCTGACAAAGGTCTCAATAAGTTAGAGGAACTGAAGAGAAAGCAAGAACATATCTTGCAGATGGGAGGGCCAAAGGCGATTGAAGAGCGCCATAAGAAGGGGCAGATGTCAGCCCGGGAGCGGATAGATTATTTCTTCGACCCTGGCACATTCACAGAAATAGGCTTGTTTGTTAAGCATAGGACGACTGCTTTTGGCATGGACAAAAGGGAGGTGCCTGCTGAAGGAGTAATTACTGGCTTCGGTAAAGTTAATGGCAGGCATGTCGTTGTTGCTGCTGAGGATTATACCGCAATGGCGGGAACATTTGGCGAATATCATGGCAAGAAATTTGTTCGTGCTGTAGATTTCGCCAAGGATAATGGATGGCCATTTGTAGGTATGAATGACTCCGGAGGTGCTCGACTGCAAGAGGGGATGGATACCCTGGAAAGTTACGGATGGCTGTTCAGGTCTCAAATACTTGCGTCGGGAATAATACCCCAGATAGCCCTACTTATGGGCCCTTGTTTAGGAGGACAGGCATATCATCCTGTAATGCAAGATTTCCTCATTCAAACGAAGCATACAGGATTTATGGGCATTGCTGGCCCTGCTTTTGTTAAAACGCAAACCGGCGAGGAAATCAACTTGGAGGAGCTTTCCGGCTACAAAGCCCATGCCATCAAATCAGGGCAAACACACGCCGTGGCTGAAGACGATGCAGATTGTCTGGATAAGTGCAAGAAACTTTTGTCCTTTTTGCCTTCCAGCAACAGAGAGAAACCACCTCGCATCCCAACTGACGATGACCCGGGAAGAAAAGAGGATTTGCTTGGCCTGCTCCCAGAACATACATACGAACCTTTCGATATGTACGAGGTTATCGAAAAAATAGTTGACCAGGGTTATTTCTTTGAGACCTTGGGACTCCACGCCCGTAATATAATCACAGGTTTTGCCCGCTTCAACGGGCGTCCTGTGGGAATAGTAGCTACCCAACCGAAGTGGATGGCTGGTTGCATAGATATTGATGCTGCCGATAAAGGAGCCAGGTTTGTCAGATTTTGCGACCTATTCAACATTCCCTTGGTCACTCTTCATGATTCCCCGGGGTATCTGATAGGTTCTCAGCAAGATTGGGGCGGAATCCTGCGCCATGGTGCCAAGCTGCTTTTTGCCTGGGCTGATGCTACCGTGCCCCTGATTGCAATTATAATTAGAAAGTCTTATGCCGGCGCTCACTATGGCATGCTGGACAAAGCTATTGGGGCTGATTTTGTCTTTGCCTGGCCTACGGCCCAAGTTACCATTGTCGGCGCCGAAACTGCTGCCAGCGTTATATTCGCCAGAGAAATAAGGGGGGCGGATAAGCCTGATGAGGTGCAAGCGCAAAGGATAAAGGAATTCTCAGAAATGTACGAAAACCCTTACCGCGCTGCGGAGAGAGGCTATGTCGATGATGTGATAGACCCTTCAGATACCAGAAAAGTCATAAACAGGGCACTGGATGTTCTGGAAGGGAAATGTGTGGCTAGGCCATGGAGAAAGTATTCCAACATTAATCTTTAAGAAAGGAG
>JAUWFX010000051.1 GCA_030606765.1 Dehalococcoidia bacterium | reverse complement strand
GATAATCTTAGGTAAAGCATTTTGCTTACCAAGGGGACAAGTTGTATTATAAAGCAAGTCAAAACGAGAGCTATTTAACGGGAGGTTTGAGAGCAATGATGCGTATTATCATCTTTCTGCTACTAGCTGGAGTCATAATGTTAAGCTTAGCACCGGGTAATGTCATGGAGCGGTTGAGTGATATGGGTTTAGCTCTTATAGTTTCTTCAATAGTGCTTTATGCATCCCATGTCCGAGACGAAAGACGGGAAACAAATCGACGAGTATTCAGGATATCTGCTGTTATAGCGGTTATTGTCTTTTGGGCAATCTTGATTATTAGAGCTTACTTAGGAGGTATTTCTATGGGAATTGAACAATGGGGGCTAGTTCTCAGTGGTCTAGGCATATTGGCCACAGCAGTAATAGCAGTTTTAATCTACAGGTGGACGAAACGGAGGACAGACGAAATAATTGAGTTTGCAGTAAACCTAATTGTAAATTCAGCAGGCGACCCAGATACTGTTAGGAGATTGCTTGACGACTATGAAAAAACAGGAGAATGGAGAGGAAAAGTGACTAGAGGTGATAGTAATATCATCCATATTGCTTGGAAACCATAGCTAAATAGTGAAACCTTTTACTGAACCGTCACTATGAATGAATGCCTTTTTTATAGGTGGTCAAAAAGTATATAAAGTCTGCGTTTCAAACGACGTATTTCGGTCATTTCTACCTACCTGGCCTTGGTGATATACAATTGATGTGAGTAAGGCCAGTTTGAGTTGGCAATATGCAAACAGACCGATTAATCCTTTGGTCGCTGGTTCAAATCCAGCCGCTGCCAGTTTTTATATTAGAGGCCCGGAACCGAAGGGTTGACATCTGGGGCAGAAGCAGGTGCCACGGTTCTGCACCAGGACACGCTCGATGGTGCTGCCGCAAACGGGGCAGGGTTCGCCTCCCTTATGGGCAACCTTAAAATCGAAATGAGCTGTGCCCAGTTCGCCCTCAGGGCGGACATAGGTATCCACGCTGGCGCCTTTGCTGCCGATGGCTGCCTGGATAACTCTGCAGATACTATTATGTAAAGTTTGCACTTCTTCGGGCGACAAGTCGTCGGCTTTTCTCTGAGGGTGTATCCGAGCGGCAAAGAGGGTTTCATCGGCATACATATTGCCGACTCCAGCGATGATACACTGGTCGAGAAGCGCTGCTTTTACGGGGATGTGATGCCGGCTCAGTCTTTGCCCCAGAGCGTCCGGGGTAAAACTTTCATCCAGGGGCTCGGGACCCAGCTTACAAATCACAGTATTGGCATCGTCCACCAGCCGTATCAATCCCAGTCGGCGCCGGTCGCTGAAAACAAGGCGGTGCCTGTTGGACAGCTGAAAAACCGCCCGGGCATAGCGGTCAACCTGTTTGGGATCTAATAGCAAGCTGCCGGTCATCCTGAGATGCATAATCAGCGACCTGCCGTTAGACAGGTGAAAGATGAGATACTTCCCCCTGCGCTCCAGGCTTTCTACTTTCGGCCCGATTAAATCGCGACTGACTTCTTCGGCGGAACCATCGCACACCAGTTTGGCATCTAAGATAGTAACTTGTGTGAAACTTTGCCCCACGACCCAGGGCGAAAGCTCGTTCTTAATCGTCTCTACCTCAGGCAGTTCAGGCATTTCATCCCATCTCGCCCCAGTTTCTACCCAACTTGATATCTATTTTCAAAGGGACACAAAGCTCGACAGCCCGGGGCATAAGCTCAGTGACCAGGGATTTAATTTCTTCCACTTCTTCTTCGGGCACCTCGAAGAGCAATTCATCGTGTATCTGCAACAGCATCTTGCTTTTAAGATTCCGCCTCTCCATTTCCCGATGTAGATTTATCATGGCAATTTTAATGATGTCAGCAGAGCTGCCCTGCACCGGGGCATTTATAGCCATGCGCTCTGCAGCCTCCCTGACCATTCGGTTGTAAGAATTAATTTCGGGCAGGAACCGCCTCCTCCCCAACACTGTCTGGACATAGCCCAGCTTCCGGGCTCGCTCCTTGGTGGCTTCGAGATATTCCTTCACCCTGGGGTATTTCTCGAAATACAGGGCGATGAATTGAGCGGCTTCCTCCCGGCTGAGATTGGTGGCTTGCTCCAATCCGTAATCGCTCATGCCATAAACCACTCCGAAATTGACCGTTTTGGCATTTCGGCGCATCTCAAGGGTTACCTCATCAGCAGGGAGGCCGAAGAGTTTAGAGGCGGTCGTGGCATGGATATCCTCGTCGTGGGCAAAGGCGGCAATGAGGCCGGGGTCCTGAGAGAGGTGAGCCAGGGCTCTGAGGTCAATCTGGGAATAATCAGCGCTTAAAAGGTATGTCCCGGGCGGAGCTATGATGGCTTTCCTTATCTTATTCCCCACCTCACTCCTTACAGGTATGTTCTGGAGGTTGGGGTCGCTGGAGGAGAGCCGCCCGGTAGCCGTGCCAGTCTGGTTGAAATTAGTATGCACCTTCCCCGTCTTATGGTTAATAAGCGCGGGCAGGGCATCAACATAGGTCGACTTGAGCTTACTAAGCTGGCGGTATTCCAGTATAAATTCAATTACCGGATGAACGCCTCGCAACGCCTCCATGACCGAGGCTTCGGTGGAGTAGCCGGTTTTCGTTCTGCGAGACTGAGGTAGCTTGAGCTCTTCAAAAAGCACCTTTCCTAGTTGCTGGGGAGAGTTGATATTAAATTGGTGCCCAACACTGCTGTAGATTTCCTTCTCCAGCCTCAGCAGTTGCTGACCCAGTTCCCGAGACATCTCGCGGAGCAGGTCGGTATCCAAAAGAATGCCGTCGCTCTCCATAGCCACCAGAACTGGAATCAAAGCCATTTCCACTTCGGTGAAGAGCTGCCACAATCCCTGCTTTCGTAGCTCAGTTTCCAAACTATCCCTTAAACTCCAGACGATGTCCACGCTGGCGCAGGCATGGTCGGTAACTCGGCTTACCTCTAGCAGGGACAGAGAGCTTTGTTTCTTTCCTGTGCCGGTTAATTCAGCGGCGGTCACTATCTCGGTGCCCAGTTTGTTAAAGGCCAAGGCTTTAAGCCCCAGGCTTTTTTCGCCAAGGAGATAAGCCGCGAGCATGGGGTCGAAATTCAGATTCTCAAGCTTCACACCACAGCCAGCCAGCACCGCTATAACATGTTTACCATTATAGGCAATCTTGCCTACGCTGTTATTTTCTAAAATTGCTTTGAGCCGGGCTGCGACCTGGGTTAGCGGCAATTGCTGCGGCTGATTTAAGCCCTGGTGCCCCAAAGGTATATAAAACGCCTTCCCCCGGGCTGGTGATATTGCTATGCCTACCAAATCCGCCGTCGCGGCCTTTTCGCCCGTAGTTTCAACCTCGATGGCGAGGTCTTGTGCCGTTTCCAGTTCGCCTATGAGCTGTTCCAAAGCTGCCTCGCTATTCACTATGTGACACTTGATCGCCGATGGATGGGCGGGTACAAGACCCGCCCCTACAGAGGGATAGCTCTCGGCCTGTATTTGGGGCAGCCTGGGAAGCAATTTAATGAACTCAAGCTCCTGGAAAAGCCTTGCTACCTCGTTCCTGTCATAGTGGCTTACCTGGCAGGTCTTCAAGTCCAGCTTGATAGGAACATCTTTGACTATGGTGGACAATTCCTTATTCCGGAAAGCCCTAGCACGATATTCGCGTAGCGTGTCATGTAACTTGCCCGGCGTTATATCTTCAATATGGTCGTAGATTCCCTGGAGGCTGCCATACTGCTGAAGTAATTTAGCGGCCGTTTTCTCACCGACGCCTGGCAGGCCAGGTATATTGTCCGAGACATCGCCAGCCAGTGCTTTAAGGTCAGCGAGTTGTTCCGGTTTGATGCCATATTTCTGCTCTACTGCCTCTTCATCGTAAAGGATGGTATCTGTGAAGGTCCGCCTGGGAACAAGGGCTTTCACTCGAGGTAAAACAGCCTGCAGCATGTCATTGTCCCCGGTAACAATGATAGTTTCAACACCCTGTTCATCAGCCTGCTGGCTCAAGGTGCCCAGGACATCGTCAGCCTCGAAGCCGTCGATTTCAAAAACGGGAATATGGAAAGCTTCCACCAACTGGTGAACCTTTTTTATCTGGCTTTTCAACTCCTCCGGCGTGGCCGGGCGCTGCGCTTTGTATTCCTCGAACATTTCATGCCTGAAGGTCGGTGTGGGACGGTCAAAGGCGACAGCCCAGTGAGTGGGCTTAAAATCAGCAAATACTTTGAGCAAAGTACTGGCAAAGCCATAGACGGCATTTACCAGCTCCCCGGTCTTGGGTTGGGTCAGCGGGGGCAGGGCATGAAAGGCGCGGTGCACCAGGGCATTGCCGTCAAAAAGCAGTAAAAGCGGTTTCTCTCCCTTTGCCACAGCCTTATTATACTATGGCTCCACCCCGCATTGCCTGCTGATCACTTCTTTCTCGATTTCGGTAATCCTAACCATCTCGGCGTCCTATCAATATACTCACGATAAGCTTCGCCGTACTTCTCAAGGCAGAAGCGTTCCTCTCCAACTGCCGCAATTCTTATAAAGACTGCCTGTAAAAAGAAAAACAACAGGAAAACCCACGAGGCTGAAGCTATACCAACGCTAAAATATATCAACAATGACGCTAAATACAATGGGTGTCTCGAATAATGGTATACCCCTCTGGTAATCGGTACATCCATTGGTGTCGTAGCAAAATTAACCGTAGCAGCCGTAAGCACAACTGGACCTAGCAGGAAAATGCTAAGACCGGCATAGAACCACATCGTGCCTAATTTGAGTGGTAAAAAAATAGAGTACGCGACAGCCATAGTATCTATTATCATAGATACATAGCTGACTAGCCTATATGGACGGCTGGTTTTCATTTCAGGTTGCCCTGATGCTCTCCGATATACATCTACCCCAACAAGCCTTACTGCGAGCATAGCTACCCACGGCCAAATCATAAAAACCCAGGCGTTCCAGACACCTATTTTAAAGGCTGGGATGAGCAACACGATTTGCCTCCTTTAGTTTACTTCCCCGACCTAGGAAGTCCTATATATCTTGGGGTTCTGTCCATATATTCACGATATGAGTCACCGTACTTCTCAAGGCAACTCTGTTCTTCAAGGGGAGCAAAATAAAATGAAGCGGCTATCAGCAAAATGGTAAACAGCAAGAAAACCCAGGAAGCCGTGGCTATGCTCACTCCCAGGAAAAATACAAAAGCGGTTACGTACATGGGGTGCCTTGAATAACGGTAAAGCCCGTTGGTTACGGGCTTACCGCGCGGGCTGGCCGCCCAGTTCAATATGACTATAATGCCGCCAATAAAACCTATTAAAGTGATAGGAAGGCCAACATAAAACCACACCGTCCCCAGTTTTAAGGGCAGGAATATAGAGTATATAAAGGCCGGAATATATATTGTCTTGGAAGAATAAAGGGTTATCCTTTTAGTCCTGGATATGGCAGAAATCTGGCTTTTGCCTTCTTCTTCTGGAGCTCGTCCTTTAACGATACGGATAAATAATGGAAAAGTTAATACGTCAAGAAACATGAAAATCCAGGCATTCCACAAACCTATCTCAAAGGCTGGTATAAGCGACATGATTCACCTCCTCTAATTTACTTGCCCTTATTTAATTTCATCAATCCCCCGGCCGCTGGACATAGCGTTTATTGATTACATTGCAGCCATGATAACCTTCCTGTTTAGATTATTCTTGACTTATGCAGTTGTCAATACCCATTTGCCACAGCCTTACTATACTATGGCTCCACCAAAACCCTAAACAATATCAAAGCCCGATACCAGGTGATTGCTCAAAACATGATAAAATCATGCCAGAAAGCAAATGGCAGGCACCACTCAGATTAATACAATCAGGCATAGCCGTTTCTGGGAGATAGACCTCTTACGCACCATCGCCATAGTAGGTATGATAACCTTCCATACGCTCGATCTACTTTACTTTTTTGACCTCTACCCCACCAATATGCTCTATGGGCCCTGGTGGTGGTGGATCAGAAGGGTGAACGCTGGAATGTTCATTTTCCTCGCCGGAGTAGCGCTCACAATCACCTATTCCAGAGGGAAGAGAATGTCGGGGTTTATGCTCAGAGGCTTGAAGATATTCGGATGGGGCATGGCGCTTACCCTGATTACATTGCTAATCTCCAGAACAGAGTACATCCGATTCGGCATACTTCACTTCTTCGGGATTGTGTTCATACTCGCGCCTTTCTTTTTAAGATTCCGCTTCATCAATCTGATACTGGGCACCGCTTTGCTGGCAGCAGGCGTTTACCTGTGGGGGACTTCTTTCGACTTTCCCTGGCTGCTCTGGCTGGGACTGAGGCCACATCACTTCTACACGCTGGATTACTTCCCGCTGCTGCCGTGGTTTGGCCTCTTTCTTGTGGGGATGTTTTTCGGCAAAATTCTATACCCACAAGGAAATAGACGCTTCAATATACATGAATTCAACGACCCTGTTACCTCAGCTCTAACTTTTCCGGGAAGACATCCGCTGGTTATATATCTCGCCCAGTGGCCGACAGTTATCGGGGTCCTCCTCCTCTTGTTCCCTGCCAATGTGCTCCCCTACTTCCCATTCTAAGCAGAACGCAGAACTGCACCGACGCCCTAGTAATTGGCAAAAAAGACCATCATTGCGTAGATACCGAAGTGAATGATGAAACAAGGCAAAAACGACCTTGTTCTATATGCTACATAACCCAAAATAAAGCCGCCGGGGATGCAGAACAGCGTCTCCAAAAAGGGCTTGCCCAGATGAAGCAGCACAAAAGGAATGGCCTGCACAAAGATGGCGCTTTTGCCTATCGACTTTTCCAGCCCAAACAGCATATATCCGCGGAACAGAAATTCCCAGGCAAACATGTATAGTGCGGTGTTGAGCAGCAGCTCGGACCATTCTATGGCATTCTTATGGTAGTAAGAGCGAAACTCAGGCATTTTACCGGCCCCATAGAGAATCAGCGCCATGGCAGCAAGGCAGGCCGCGGTTAGAATTATCGACGCTTTCCAGCGGCCAATGCGGATGCCATAATCCCAGGGCTTATCCCGAAAAAGCAGAAAGCCCGCCGCCAGCGGGACCAGTAGGTAATAAATGAGCGCCGTTGCTCGTGGAAAATCGATGTTTAGAGGATAGTAACGCCTCAGAACTAATACCAGCGTGGATATGCCAACCACCGCCAGAAGGTTCAGGTCATAGCCCCCTATCATCCTGTTTTTGATGTACTTTTGCATTCCAGTTGCGACGGACTACACCTTCTTATGAATCCATGGTTCCAAGTGCCTTCTAATAGCATTAGTGTACCATAAACGACTATTTGGACAATCCGTTCAAACACTTTCAGTTATCACAGGCTTGGGAAACAGGGGTATAATAAACAAAAAACGTAAGAAGGCGAGCAAAGCTATGAAAAACAGCGGGGTGGCTAAGGTATTTCAGGACATTGCTGATCTTCTGGAGCTTAAGGGGGAGAATGTCTTTAAGATTCACGCCTATCAGAAGGCAGCCAGGGCTATTGAGCACTACCCAAGGGAATTAAAGGTTATGATTGACGAAGGGGAGGACTTACAGAGTATTCCCGGCGTGGGTGAGGCAATAGCTAAAAAGGCCACCGAGCTGATAACGACCGGTAAGCTGGGTTATTATGAGAATCTGAAGGCTGAGTTTCCCCAGGGGGTAACTAATCTCCTAGCCATACCAGGGATTGGTCCTAAGACGGCTCACAAGCTTTCCAGTGAGTTAGGGATAAGCTCGGTGGATGAATTGGAGCGAGCAATCAATGAAGGGCGCGTGACCAAGCTCTTCCGCCTTGGCGATAAGACCGCTGATAATATCCTTCACCAAATCCAGGCATTGCGCCGCAAAGACCAGCGCATCCCCATTGGCGAAGCCTTGCCCATTGTCGAGGAAATTACAATTGCCCTCCGCCCTATCCCCGGCGTGAGAAATCTCACCCCCGCTGGCAGCTTACGGCGCTTTCGAGAAACATTGGGTGATATTGACCTGATGGGCACTGCTGATAACCCCAAGGAGGTTATAGATGCTTTTGTTGTCCTGCCTCACGTAAGGCAGGTGCTGGCCCAGGGGTCAACCAAGGCCAGCGTTATTGTCAGCGGCGGGCTGCAAGTTGACTTGAGGATGGTGGAGCATGACTCCTTCGGTTCTCTACTTCAATATTTTACTGGTAGCAAACAGCATAACATTTCCCTGAGAGAAAGAGGGCGTAAGCAGGGACTGAAGCTGAGTGAATATGGGATAACTGTTATAGCTACAGACAAGCTGGAAAAATTCTCTACGGAGGAGGAATTCTATCATCGGCTGGGGCTTCAGTATATTCCACCAGAACTTAGAGAAGCTCAGGGTGAAATAAAAAAGGCTGAGCAGGAAGCTATACCAAAGCTCGTGGAGTTATCTGATATAAAGGGAAACCTTCATGCGCATACTGAGTGGAGCGATGGGCACGATTCCATCGAGGAACTGGCTATGGCTGCCAAAGATATGGGCTACCAATATATCGCAATCACAGAACATTCCGCTGGGCGTGGTATTGCTCACGGTCTCGATGCGGAGAGGCTGAGGAGGCAGGTTGCTGAAATCAAAGCTCTTAACGAGCACTTAACCGGAATTCATGTGCTTACGGGCATCGAGGTCGATATTCGGGCGGATGGCAGCTTAGACCTGCCACACGAAATTCTATCTGAACTGGATATGGTGATTGCTGCTGTGCACTCCGCCATGCACCAAAGTGAGGAAAAGATGACCAGGAGAGTAATAAACGCCATAGAAAATCCCGATGTTGATATGATTGCCCACCCTACTTGCCGCCTTTTGGGAGAGCGTGAGCCCGTAGCCATGAACTTAGAAGCCGTCTTCCAGGCGGCAGCTAAGTATAATAAGATTATGGAGATTAATTCCATGCCTGACCGCCTCGATTTAAAGGATATCCACGCTTTCCGTGCCAGAGATATGGGGGTAAAGCTCGCCATCGGGACCGATGCTCATAGCACTGCTCATCTGGGCTTTATGCGATTCGGGGTTGGCGTTGCTCGACGGGCCTGGTGTGAGCCGCAGCATATATTAAATACTTTGCCACTGGCAAAATTGCTGGCCTTTTTAAATAGGAATATATGATTGGCACTGTAGCCCTTTCTGACTTAGATGGCGCTTTGTCCCTGGAGGCACAGGGAAATCCCGAAGAAATGTCAGGCTCTTGACAGATTACCGAATAATTACGAAAAAAGGAGGTTCATAATGGCAAAACAGGATGTACTCTACACCAAGGAGGATAGCATTGGCATAATAACGCTTAACCGTGCCGAGAAGCTGAATGCGCTAACACACGAAATGCTCTTCAGGATTAATTCCATCATCGAAGACATCAAGAAGGATGACAAGGTGAGAGCCGTCATACTGACTGGAAACGGTAATGCCTTCTCCGCTGGAACCGATATCTCAGGCGAAGTACCACAGACAGCGGAGGTAGAGATAAACCTTATGAAAGAGAAGACCTCCACAGAATACCGCCAGTCAATTTGGTTCTTCAACAGTATTCCCAAGCCGGTAATTTGCGCCATCAACGGGGCCGCCGTAGGCATCGCAGCCGAATTTTCACTGCACTGCGATATCAGAATCGCTGCTGAAAGCGCCAGGTGGGGACAGGTGTTCGTCTTGAGAGGCATGACCCCGGATACCGGCGCAGGGACTTATCTCCTACCTCGCATCGTGGGGCTATCCAAAGCCTGTGAACTGGTATTCTCAGGAGATATCATCGACGCTCAAGAGATGTTGCGAATAGGACTGGTGAGCAAAGTTGTGCCTGATGCAGAATTGATGCCAACAGCTAGAGAAATGGCCAAGAAGCTAACCAGAGGTGCCCCTTTAGCAATCCAGATGGCCAAGCAACTGATGTATACAGGCCTTGCGCACACCATGGAAGCTCACCAGGAGGTCGCGCGCTACTGCTTCCAGCTGAGTTGCAAGACAGAGGACGTCCAGGAAGGCATCGTATCCTTCTTTGAAAAGAGGGAGCCTCGCTGGAAGGGCAAATAGCCTGTCGGGTAGTGCGTTTGCCTGTCTTGAAGGCTCGCAGGCCTTCGTGGAGAAGAGAGAGCCTGTTTTCAAGGGGAAGTAGGAACACTTAAGTCTGCATGAATGTGCGGGATTAATTGCTTAAATGCTATAATCAGAACAAATGTCAGAAGGAGGAACCACTATGTTTAAAACACGCATAACCGAGCTTTTCGGCATCAAGTATCCTATCACCCAAGGCGGAATGATGTGGATTTCCCGGGCAGAGCTGGTATCCGCAGTGTCCAACGCCGGCGGGCTCGGCATAATCACGGCATTTACATTTCCAACCCCCGCGGAACTGGCCACTGAAATCAAAAAGACCAAAGCGCTTACTGATAAACCCTTCGGAGTAAACATAACACTGTTGCCCACTCTTCGCCCTGTGGATATTGACGGCTATTTAGATGCGGTTATCGATTCCGGAATAAAGATTGTGGAAACAGCCGGCAGAAGCCCTGAGCCATATATGGAGCGGCTTAAGGCGGCTGGAGTAAAGGTGATACACAAGTGCACCGCAGTCCGCTTTGCTCGCACCGCTCAGCGAATAGGCTGCGACGCCGTTAGCATTGATGGCTTTGAGTGCGCCGGACACCCTGGC
>JAUWFX010000094.1 GCA_030606765.1 Dehalococcoidia bacterium | reverse complement strand
AATCAAAAACTTCGCCGTTGGTTCGCTTTTTCTGAGAATCACAGTTTCTGGGGGTCTTAACTAATTCTTCGGGAGCGTTCACCTCAAACTCATTGCTGCCGAGTTTCTTGATCTGGGACAAAGAAGGGTCTATGCCTCTTGATTTCAAATTGCCAGCTATCATCTCTTCCAGGTCAACGGGAATGCAGTAGAATTTATGAATTTCTCCATTGAGCTTAACGATAATCTCTTCTTCATGGACAAGCTCATCTGTCTTCTTCCGCTTACCATCTCTGGAAATCCCTAAAATTTCTATTTCGGTACTTCTTTTCCCCATGATTTGTGGAAATCCTTTATATCGTCTATTATGCTTCTGCAAGCATCGAAAGCTGGCTCTCTGTGAGAGGCGGAAACTGCTACTAATAGAATATTTTCTGATATGCCTAAGAAACCCACTCGATGTACTATCGCTACATCCTCGACATCAAATTTGTCGATTGCTCTTTTTTCTATCTCCTCTAGTTTCTGGACAGCGTGGTTATCATCCTCAAATTCCAGTCCATTACCCGAAGGGAATTCACGTACAGTGCCTAGGTAAATTGATATCGCCCCTATTTTGGGATCTTTCATCTTCTTGGTTATCTCATCGACGGAGAAGTCTTCTCTTCTTATCTCAACCATCTCGACTCACCAATGTGATTACATGTTTGGGATTTATTTTCACAGGCCGGTCATTTAGTGTTATCTATAATTTGGGCTCTCTGCAGTTTCTCGCTGAGGGAGTTATATCTGGCAGGTGTCACAACTTGTGGCAGAGCATGAGCTACAAGAGGAACTTCCCCCAATCGGGGCGGATAGCCCTTCACCGCTTTTAGAAAAAGAGGCGAAAGAGGAGAATATTCGTTTTGCGCCATTGTGACAGCGGGGGCAAGAGGCGTTTTCGTTTGCTTGGTTTTGGTGACGAAGCAATTCAAACTTATAGTTGCAATCAGGGCAAAGATATTCATAGATGGGCATTTTTAATCCTTTCCTTTCTCAAAAGCTCTTAAGAATACGTCAGGGACTTGAGGAACCTGGGTATCCGTCCATCTTTTGAGGCAAATCGAGGAGCAAAAATTATAATGCTCAACTGCTCCTGGACCCTTCCATCGTGAAACCATGAGCCAACCATTGAGCACCTGGCAAGGTCGCTCCTCTTCTGTATGTTCTACCGTTTTACCGCAAGAGTGGCAGATAAAGTATCCCTGGGGCATTTAAGTCTCCAGCCTGATTCGTTTTTTATCCCCTTCCTGGAATGCAGTCATGGATTAGACTGCCACCACCTCCTTAATTTCAGGCACCTGTTCCTTGAGCACCCGTTCAATCCCATCCTTCAAGGTCATACTTGCCATGGGGCAGCCACTGCAGGCACCGGTCAACCTTAATGTCACCACTCCATCCTTGACATCTATTAGTTGGACATCCCCTCCATCAGCTAACAATGCCGGTCTCACTTGTTCCAGGGCTGCTTTTACTTTTTCTCGCATTCTTACCTCCGTACTTTGTTAAATAGTAGAGCTAAAGCCGCCAATTGTCAACTTAAGCTGAACTCGAGACACTGGCCTGCATAGATAGAACCAGCAATGGAAGTTGGTATGGTGAGTGGAGATAATTTATAATGCCCTTGTGGAGTTTACTGCATGATCTCTGTGGAAGAAGCCTTCGAGAAGATTTTGAGCTATGTTGAGGTTCTTGAGCCCGAGCGGAAGCCTATTCTGGACTGCCTGGGGCAGGTTCTGGCCGAGGATGTCTATTCAACTATAGATATTCCCCCGCTGGATAATTCCGCCATGGATGGTTATGCCCTGCGAGCTGAAGATACTCGTGGGGTCGGTGAAACATCACCTAGATATTTAGCCGTAGTCGGAGAGGTTGCTGCCGGGTCTATGCCCACAAAAAAGGTCAGGCCAGGGACGGCTATTCGCATTATGA
Organism: Dehalococcoidia bacterium; assembly: GCA_030606765.1. Next base: position 5,512 of record JAUWFX010000094.1, on the reverse strand, counting down.
CGGGAGCACCATTGCCTGAAGGGGCTGATGCCGTAGTGCGATTTGAGGATACCGATGAAGTAAACCGCAAATCATCCGGTGGTGACCTTTCGCAAATCGGTATATTGTGCCAGGCGAAGAAGGGATTGAATGTCCGCTGCAGAGGCGAGGACATTGCTAGTGGAAATTTAATTCTTAAAAAAGGCCAGGTGCTTCGCCCTCAAGAGATAGGGGTATTGGCATCTCTGGGGCACTCCACTGCACTGGTTATCCGTCGCCCGATTGTGGCGATTCTGGCTACGGGGGATGAGCTTATTGGTGTTGACCAGCCATTGGCTCCTGGTAAGATTCATGATAGCAATAACTATGCCATTGCCGCTGAAGTCTCTCGCTATGGTGGAATTCCCAAAATCCTGGGCATAGGACGTGATTCGGTTCAGTCTCTAACCGAGAAAATAGATGAGGGTTTGGACGCAGATATGCTCATTACCTCCGGCGGTGTATCTAAGGGAGACTACGATATAGTGAAGGACGTCCTGGCAGAGCATGGGGAGGTTAGCTTCTGGACGTTTTGTATGAAGCCCGGGAAACCGCTTGCCTTTGGGATTATTAAAAAGACAGAAGGAGGGAGGGAGAAAAAGGTGCCTCATTTGGGATTGCCGGGCAATCCCGTCAGCTCCATGATTACCTTTGAACAATTCGCTCGTCCCGCCATACTAAAGATGATCGGGAAGGAAATTCTGGCAAAGCCGACTATCCGAGCGATTATTGAGAATGATGTTGCAGATAATGATGGCCGCCGCCTCTTCGCCAGGGTAAATGTAACCAAGCGTGGCGGTCAATACTATGCCTCTGTCACCGGTCCCCAGGGCTCGGGAATCCTTACATCCCTGGCCAAGGCCAATGGTTTGGCTGTTATCCCCGAAAGTAGAAAGGGAGTAAAGGCCGGAGACATGGTCGAGGTGCAGATGCTGGATTGGGGAGAGGAACAAGGCGAGGTAAGAAAGTTGCCGCTTGTTTCCATCGTGGGCAAGTCGGAATCCGGCAAAACTGTGCTTATGGAGCAGCTTATTGCCGAGTTTAAGAAAAGAGGATACAAAGTCGCTGCTGTAAAGCATAGCCATGGCGGGATGGACATAGACCATCCTGGAAAAGATAGCTGGAAGTTTTCTCAAGCGGGCAGCGATGCTGTGTGTATTAGCTCGCCTGACAAGCTCGCCTTTATTAAGAATTTGGACCGTGAGCTTAGTATTGAGGAAATTATGCCCATCATTGGCCTTGGATTCGACTTCGTTCTTGCCGAAGGATTCAAGAAAAGCAAAATCCCCAAAATCGAAGTGCATAGGAAAGAACTTGGGGACGACTTATTGTGTTCCCCTGAAGAACTTTTGGGCATTGTCACCGATGCGTCATTGGAGACTCTGATAGCTAATGGTCGTAAGCCGCCAGTTTTCAGATGGGGTGACACATTGGCAATAGCCGATTTCATAGAAAAGAATTTTGTATTGAAGAGCCATAGCAGCGCCTTTTAATTCCAAAATCCCCTTCTTAAGATAAGAGGGGCAAGGGGAGTTATGAAAAAGAGAGCCTTTATTTTAGTTGGGGATGTTGAAGGAAAGCCCTAACTTGAACAGGCAACTTGCGGAAAAACTAACCTGTTACCTATTATAGTGGAGAGGGAACTTTCATCGAGGGAGAGGAACTTTATGCGAGATTGTGCGGAAGACTATAGGTGAAGAAAATGTTTACCGTAGGGATATTGACCATCAGTGACAAAGGCTCAAGAGGAGAGCGTCAGGATAAAAGCGGAGAGGCTATTCGCGAAATCCTCTCCAGCATAGATGCCCGCATTGTAAATTACGACATCGTCCCTGATGAAAAGGAGCTTATTGCTCAAGAGTTAATTAGCTGGGCTGACGAAAATAATTTAGACGTGATTCTTACAACGGGGGGAACAGGACTTACTCCTAGAGATGTTACTCCAGAAGCAACTCTTGCCGTGGTGGATAGAATTGTCCCCGGTTTTGCCGAGGCGATGAGGGCTGAGAGCCTGAAGAAAACTCCCATGGCCATGCTCAGTCGAGCAGTCGTGGGCACTCGTGGGAAATGCTTAATTATCAACCTGCCGGGAAGTCCCAAGGCAGTACGCGAATGTCTTGAAGTGGTATTACCAGCTTTGCCCCATGCTGTAGAAACGCTTAAAGGCCAAGCAGGCGAGTGCGGCGCATCCCAAACTTAAGTCCAGGATAGCTGAGAATATGGGCAAAAGGTCTCTTTCCCTTGTCGGGACTCTCTGAACAGCCTTCAGTCAAACGTAACGCCGGTACTTCGGCTCATACATCTGAGACTTAATGTATGTTGAGAGATCATCGGGCTTCGGTTTCCTGGCGATGCCCTGGTTATAGGCTACCTCGGCCACTGCGGTAGCAATAGCAGCGGAGACCTCCTTGATTTTAGTCAGTGGTGGATAAATACGCCCCTGTGCAAGATCGGCTTCTGAAACTGCATTCGCCAGTGCCTTTGCAGCAACAAAAAACATCTCATCGGTAACAGACATAGCCTCGCAGGCAGTGATACCCAGTCCAATGCCTGGAAAGGCATAGGCGTTGTTAGCTTGACCCGGCACATATGTTTTTCCCCTAAACGTGACGGGAGCAAAAGGGCTGCCGCTGGCAAAAATAGCACGCCCCTCCGTCCAGGTATAAGCCTCATCGGCAGTGCACTCAGCCTTTGAGGTCGGATTCGACATGGCAAAGACAATGGGTCTTTGATTGTAAACGGCCATTGCCTCCAATATCGACTGGGTAAATGCCTTGGTCTGTCCCGAGACTCCAATAATCACCGTAGGTCTGAGTGACTTAACAGCAGAAAGAAAATCTCTGAGATGCTCATAGTCGTGGGCGTAAGGAAGTTTGTATTCCGCCAGATCGCTACCGCTTTTCACTACCAGGCCTTTGGAATCCACAAACCAGCACCGATTTCTTGCCTCTTTCTCAGACAGCCCATCGGCAACCAACGCAGAGCTAATTATATTGCCAATTCCAATACCAGCTTCACCAGCACCGAGGAACAGAATTTTTTGATCCCTTAACTTGCCCTCCACAATTCGCAGGGCTGAATACAAGCCTGCCAGCCCTACAGCTCCCGTCCCCTGTATGTCGTCATTAAAAGTGCAAACTTGACCTCGATATTTATTCAACAAGCGAAGTGCGTTGTGAGTGGCGAAGTCTTCAAACTGGATAAGGACATGGGGATAGAGTTCCTGAACTGCTATGATAAATTCTTCGACCAGGTCTTCATATGGTTCTCTACTAAGGCGACGCTGTCTGACGCCGACGTAGAGAACATCGTTTAGCAATTCCTCATTGTTTGTCCCCACATCAAGGGTCACCGGGAGACATAGCCTGGGGTGAATGCCAGCGCAGGCGGTGTAGAGGCAGAGCTTTCCCACGGGAATACCCATTCCGTTGGCGCCCAGGTCTCCCAGACCCAGAATTCGTTCACCATCGGTGACCACTATAATGCGCACATCCTTATTAGGCCAATTCCGTAAGACATCAATAACTTGTCCCTTGTCCTTGGCCGAAATAAAGATGCCCCGGGGTCTTCTCAAAATGTGACCATATTCCTGACACGCCTGTCCTACTGTGGGAGTATAAACAATAGGCATCGTTTCTTCGATTTTGTCTATGACCACCCTGTAGAACAAGGTTTCATTTCGGGCCTGGAGGCTCATGAGGTAGATGTACTTTTCTAAATCTGTTGGCTTTTTATGGAAATTTTCCATAACCCGCATAACCTGTGTTTCCAGAGAATTGACATATGGCGGTAAAAGCCCCTCAATTCCCAACGCCTCCCGTTCCTCTTCGGTGAACGCTGTCCCCTTGTTTAAGGTTGGTTCATAGAGTAAGTCAATACCGGTAGGCATATTGGTTATACGAACCCGCTTTCTCTTTTTCACTTCTTTAGCACACATAACCAATTCTCCTTCTGGCACTAACCAGTAACTGTCCGAAACAGTGCCCAAGATAAACAGCAAACGCTATCTATGCTCTAATCTTCCCCCTTATCCACTCCCAATCAGGCTCACTATGCTCAAAGAAAGTTTAACTCTTTTGAGTTACATTCTCCCGCTCACTCCCAGACTTCGTCTTCGGCAAGGTCTTCTTCCAGCCCTAATTCGTCGGCCTCGTCCTCCATATAATTGAAGGGGCCTTCATGGCCGAAGGATTCTTTTCGGCCCAGGAAGGGGCGAGAAAAGAGCCTCCTTATCTCGGCACCGCATTCGGGGCATCTTTTCAGTGGCTCATCATTTATCCCTTGCCTGACCTCGAACTTATTCTTACACGACTTGCAGTGAGCACCGTTTTTTGATCTATACTCATAAATTGGCATCGCACCCTCCTCCTTCGATAAATTCAAGATATGCTCTTAATCCTCTCCCATCGAGGGAGAGGATTAAGAGCACTTATTTCCCGCAGCAATGCTTGTATTTCTTGCCTGAGCCGCACGGACAGGGGTCATTCCGGCCAACTTTTTTACCCACCAAAACCGCCTCCTTTTTTTTTGGAGCTTCCTTGGCAATGCCGACGCGGTAAATGCTATGGGCAACGTCATGCTGAATGCCAGCTAAGAGGGCTTCAAAAGAGGCATGACCTTCCCTCTTATACACCATCAGCGGCTGTTCCTGGCCGACAGCCCGCAGACCTATCCCTTGACGCAAATGATCCATGTCAGTAAGGTGGTCCATCCATAATCGGTCAATAACTCGCAGCATTACCAGTCGCTCTGCTATTCGCATGTTATCAGGGCCTAGTTCCTGCTCTCGCTGGTTGTAAAGCTCGATGGCATAATCAGTCAACTTTTCTGTGATTTGCTTGGCGCTGAGTTCGGAAAGCCCATCGCTTCTGAACTGCGGAGGCAGGGGGAAGATGGTGGATACATCCTCAAGTAAGCCGGATAAATTAGCTTGCTCCTCTTCCTGCTCGTAGCTAACATTGCTGAGACGCTTGGCTACCAGGCTTTGGATTTCATCCTGGACCATAGATATTATGTTTGCCTTAAGGTCGGCGCCACTGAGGATTTTTCTCCTTTCGGCATAAATCACCTCGCGGTGCTTGTTGATGACATCGTCATATTCCACAAGGTGTTTACGAATATTGAAATGATAGCCTTCGGTCTGGACTTGGGAATTGGTCATAGCCTTAGTGGCGAAGGGATGCTCAATGGGGCTATTTTCATCCATACCTGCCCACTGCATAATCCCCTTAACACGGTCACCACCAAAGCGGCGAAGGATTTCATCTTCTAAAGAAGCATAAAAACGAGAGCTACCCGGGTCTCCCTGCCTTCCTGCCCTTCCCCGGAGCTGATTATCAATGCGTCTGGCTTCGTGGTGCTCGGTACCTACAATATGAAGTCCGGCAAGCTCAACCACCTTATTATGCTCTTCCTGCCATTCTGCTTCACCACGCCCCTCAGGATTGCCACCAAGTATAATATCCACACCCCGCCCGGCCATGTTTGTGGCCAC
>JAUWFX010000057.1 GCA_030606765.1 Dehalococcoidia bacterium | reverse complement strand
TGATACATGCCCCTTATCTGCGGCAGGGTCATATGTGATTCATCGATGAACAACAAGAAGTCATCGGGAAAATAATCCAGCAAAGTCCAGGGTGTGCTTCCCGGTGCCCGCCGCTGGAGATGACGGGAGTAATTTTCCACCCCGGTGCAGTATCCCACCTCTTGAAGCATTTCAATATCGTAATTGGTCCGCGCCTCAAGCCTCTGAGCCTCCAGTAGCTTTCCCTGGCTCCTTAACTCCTTTAATCTTTCTTCTAGCTCGACTTTAATATCCCCGATTGCTGACATCAGCTTATCGTGAGAGGTAACAAAGTGCTTTGCGGGGTAAATATCTACTTGGTCGCAATGAGCCAGCACCTCACCAGTCAGGGGGTCAACCTCCACAATGCGCTCAATCTCGTCCCCCCAGAATTCAATTCTGAGGGCTGTTTCCTGATATGCTGGCTGGATCTCTAGAGTGTCGCCTCGAATACGGAGTCTGCCTCTGGTGAAATCATAATCGTTTCTTTCATATTGCATATCCACCAAACGACGAACCAGTTTGTCGCGCTTGTAATGTTTGTTCTTTTCAACAGTAAGGGCAAAGCTATGATATTCCTCAGGCTCACCCAGGCTATAAATACAGGAGACCGAAGCGACAATAACTACATCTCTGCGGGTGAAGAGAGACCTGGTAGCGGCATGCCGTAGTTTGTCAATCTCCTCATTTATATCAGTTTCTTTCTCAATATAGAGGTCGGTGCTGGGGATATAAGCCTCCGGCTGATAATAGTCATAGTAGCTGACAAAATACTCCGCAGCACTTTCGGGAAGAAATTCCTTGAACTCGGTTGCTAGCTGAGCAGCCAGAGTTTTGTTGTGACAAATAACCAGGGTTGGCCTCTGTATTCTCTCGATGACGTTAGCCATAGTGAAGGTCTTGCCACTGCCGGTGACTCCAAGCAGTGTCTGTTCCCGGTAACCTTTGTTCAAACCCTCGACCAATTTGTCTACGGCCTGAGGCTGGTCGCCGGTAAGACGAAAATCGGAAACTATTTTAAACTGGGGCATCGGAGTTCATCCGCCACGATAAAAGCTAATGTTTAATATACCTCAAACAACGAAATTTTGCATAATCGAATGAACGAGCAACCCCATCTACAGGTGCCGTGCCAAATCAAGGTCTTGTTTGAGACATCAAGCCATGTTAGAATTTTGTTATCCTCGATATAGAAGAAAGGAAAGTGATGACATGAAGTCCTATGAGGAACTCGCTAAAGAGCAAGCGAACAGAGAAAGCACCCTCTTATCCAAGTTAATGGGAGAGGCTGGGGTAGAGGAATTGGCTGATTTTGAGGCCGGGCTAAGCGGGCGGCAAAGCGAAACTTTGTTCAAAATAACCACGGAGATGGAAGATACTGAAAATGCCTTGAACCAGGTTGAGCAGCTTGCTCAGAGGCTCAGGAAACATCTGGAGCGATTAAAAAAGCTACATCAAACTCTCTCTAAGTAAGGTTAAGTCACACAAAATATAGCGCAATGCAGTCTGAGGCGGAAACATCGGTTAGAATTCGTTTTGCGCCCAGTCCTACAGGGTATCCACATTTAGGCAACATCAGGACTGCTCTATTCAACTGGCTTTTTGCTCGCCATCACGGCGGCAAGTTTATCTTACGAATTGAAGATACTGACATTGCCCGTAAGGTGGAGGGTGCAGTGGAGGTAATAGTGGATAGCTTGCAGTGGCTGGGATTAAACTGGGATGAAGGACCTTACTTCCAATCACAACGATTGCCCATTTACCATGAAATTGCCCACAGATTGCTTGAGGAGGGTCATGCATATTTATGCTACTGCTCTCCAGAGCGATTAAAGACGATGCGCCAGGAACAGGCAAAACGTAAGCAGCCGCCGAAATATGATCGCCATTGCCGAGATTTAACACAACATGAAAGAACTCGGTTAGAGGCAACAGGTATCACTCCCGTGATTCGCTTTAAAACACCTCTTGAAGGCGAAACCACTTTCTACGACTTAATTCATGGCCCGGTAACTTTTAAGCATGATACCTTAGACGACTTCATCCTGCTCAAATCCGATGGTTATCCCACATATCACCTGGCTAATGTAGCAGATGACCATTTAATGGCTATCTCACATGTCCTCAGGGCTGATGAGTGGCTCTCCAGCACTCCCCGCCATGTTTTGCTTTACCAAGCTCTAAACTGGCAAGCTCCGCAATTTGTTCATTTACCCATGATTCTGGGACCTGACCGTGCCAAACTGTCCAAAAGACACGGTGCTACCACTATCACTGAATATCAAAAGCAGGGATACCTCCCAGATGCAATGGTCAATTTCTTGGTGCTTTTGGGCTGGTCGCTTGATGATCGAACTGAGTTATTATCCCAGGAAGAATTGATAAAGCACTTCTCTCTGGAAAGGGTAGGCAAAACAGCAGCTATCTTTAATAAAGATAAGCTAGAATGGATGAACGGGGTTTATTTGCGTAAACTAAGCCTGGAGGAATTTGTCCAGCACGCCATGCCATTTTTAGATAGAGATTTGCCAAAGTCGGTAGAACGCCCATTGGATAGCAATTACGTCAGCCAGGTTTTATCTCTCATTCAAGAACGAGCTAAAACACTGGTTGAGGTTCCTCAGCTTGCTAGCTTTTTCTTCCTCGACGAGCTGCAATATGATACAAACCTGCTTTTAAGCGGTAAACTGGACGCCCAATCGGCTGCTAAGGCTATTACGATTGCTTCGCAAAAGTTAGAAGAAGTAACGACCTGGGATGCCACTGCGCTCGAGGGTATCCTGCGTCCTCTGGCCGCAGAGCTAAACTTAGGCACAGGGAAATTCTTCGGTTTATTAAGGGTAGCTGTTACAGGGCGTACTGCGGCACCACCATTATTTCAGACCATGGCAATATTGGGAAAAGAAGAATGTCTGAAACGATTCAATAAGGCATTGCAGCGGCTATCGAGCTTATTTTAATTAGAACGCCACATATAGCTTTGTAACAGGACTCTAAATAGTTTTTAGCTCTTGCCTAGCTTGCTAAAATGGCTAAATTCTTACAATCTTTGCTTTGAAAGCCCAAAAGGTATTGACAAAGCTTTGTTCTTATAGTAACAATATAGTGTAACAAAATTAAAAGGAGGGCATGATGGCAACAGCTTATTGCATGAAGTGCAGGAAAAAGGTAGAGATAAGAAACGCAAGGCGGGTTACACTCAAGAACCGCAGACCAGCAACACAAGGTGTCTGCCCTAACTGCGGCACAAAAGTATTCAGAATAGAGAAAGCCTAAATTCCTACGACGGCCATTGGGTGTTGAAAAGGGTCACGCATCGATAGTGGTGCTATTTGCGTTTGCGTGAAATCCACAAGCAAGTAGGCTTGAATCTTTAGGGGATATTTATTTCCCAGGATATTTTAGTATCTTTTTGAGAATAGTCTCAAAAAGTAAAGTCTAGAGAGGTTGTTATCTCTCTAAGACTGTGGTTCAAGGCTTCCTTGTCTGAATATCGTAGATTCAAAACCCTCTGGGAAATTTTCCGGGCTTCTCGCTGAAGGTATTTGCATTCTCTTAATAAGAGTGTGCGGATTAATCTATTCCCTCCCAAAAATATATAATGCAGCGTGCAATTCTTAAATTCCTCCTCGATTCTATTGCTAACCTTTCTCAGAAAATCTTTCTTCTTTTCTTCAGTTCTGCGGGCAAATCTTTTTCCGCTTCTCCCCCCTTTCCTATGTTCCTTATGGATATACCCTGTGCCCGTTTTTGATTTCACCAGATTATCACGCTGGAAAATTCCTATGAAGTATGTCCCCCATGTTACCACCATCACGCCGATAATATATTCTCGCTCCAGGGCTTCTAATAGGGGGGAGGCATCAAACTTACCTGTTGAAATTTTATCTTCAGTGATAGGAAATGGCGGCACCACTATATATTTATTGCCGTTTTTTTTGCCAATATATGGCTGCTCCCGTGTTGTATCTTTCAACTGCTCGAACTACAGCTTTGATGTCGACCGATTCCTTAATTTCGTGGGCATATTTATTGTATTGAGGTTGAAACGACAGTCCATTTATGCAATAGGGAAAAGAAGAGGGTTTTATATACCGACTTATATAGTCTCCAGGGCTGCTTTCGAGTCTGGACAAAAGTTCATACAGTCAAATTTCGCTAAGAATTTCCCTTTCCATGTTGATTTCCAGCAATGGAGAGGGGCTTTTAATTCACCCTAACTTAGGTTAAACTTCAGCAAATATGGCTCAGAAATATAACCCTCAAGAAATCGAAAGGAGATGGCAACAGAGGTGGGCGGCTGACCATATTTATGAAGTAGGTGAGGATAGTAAGCGCCCGGAATTTTATGCCCTGACCATGTTCCCTTATACCTCAGGAGCCCTTCACATTGGTCATTGGTACGCCATGGCGCCCTCAGATGTTTATGCCAGACATAAAAGGATGCAGGGCTATAATGTGCTTCATCCTATGGGCTTTGACGCCTTTGGCTTACCGGCGGAAAATGCTGCCATCAGCCATGGAATTCATCCTTATGAGTGGACAATGAGAAATGTTGAGAATATGCGTCGGCAACTCAAGAGTATGGGGGCAATATATGACTGGAACCGTGAAGTAGTTACTTGCCTGCCTGACTACTATAAATGGACGCAGTGGTTTTTCCTTAAGTTTTATCACGCCGGTCTGGCCTATCGGGCTGAGGCACCTGTTAACTGGTGTCCTAGATGTCAGACAGTGTTGGCTAATGAACAAGTGATAGGGGAGGGTTTTTGTGAGAGGTGTAGCACGCCAGTGACTAAAAGAGAGCTGGAGCAGTGGTTTTTCAGGATTACTAAATACGCCGAGGAACTGCTCGATCATAGTCGTCTGGACTGGCCAGAACGCATAAAGATAATGCAGAAGAACTGGGTGGGCAAGAGCGAGGGCGCTGAAATTTCCTTCCGGCTAGAGCATAAGAGTGCAGAGCAAAGAGAGATAAAGGTATTTACCACTCGCCCTGATACTATTTTTGGGGTGACTTTCTTCCTCCTGGCTCCGGAGCATCCTTTAGTTTCGCAATTAACTGCCCCGGAGTGTAAAGCTGAAGCAGACAAATATATTGCTTGGTGTCGGCGGCAAACTGAGTACGAACGGGTGGCACTGGGCAGGGAGAAAACAGGTGTCTTTCTGGGAAGCTACGTTGTCAATCCTCTAAGCGGAGAGAGGGTGCCTATCTGGATTACTGATTATGTATTGCCAACTTATGGCACCGGAGCAGTGATGGCAGTGCCCGCTCATGATGAACGAGACTTGGAGTTTGCCAAGCGGTTTGAGCTACCTGTGCGGACAGTTATTGCTCCTCCGGGTTGGACAGGTGAAGAATTGACGGAGGTATATACCGGCTCAGGTACAATGGTAAATTCTGGAGAGTTTAGCGGTTTACCCAGCGAACAGGGATATGAGGCAATTTGTGATTTATTGGAGGAGAAAGGATGGGGCAAGCGTACGGTTATTTATCGCCTTCGCGATTGGCTTATCTCCAGACAGCGGTATTGGGGAGCGCCCATACCTATAATTTATTGTGATAAATGTGGCATAGTCCCTGTGCCTGAGGAGGATTTGCCTGTTCTACTTCCTCCCGATGCGGAATTTAAACCTACCGGGGAATCTCCTCTGAAATATTGCCAGTCATTCGTCAACACCACCTGTCCTAAATGTTCTGAGCCAGCACGAAGGGAAACTGATACTATGGATACTTTTATGTGCTCTTCCTGGTATTTCTTGAGGTACACCAGTCCCGAAACCATGGATGCCCCTTTTGATGCTGCCAAAATGAAATATTGGTTGCCTGTGGACTTGTATACCGGTGGTGCTGAGCACGCAGTTATGCATCTCTTCTACGCTCGTTTTTTTATCAAGACATTGAGGGATATTGGTCTGGTCGACTTCGATGAGCCCTTTACTCGTCTATTCAATCAGGGGACCATAATTTATCGTGGTGATAAGATGAGCAAATCTAGAGGCAATGTAATTGCCCCCGACGAATATGTGGCTGAGTTAGGAGCTGACGCCGTTCGTGGGTATCTCATGTTCATTGGTCCCTGGGAGCTGGGGGGGGAATGGAATGATAGGGGCATTGTAGGCGTCAGCCGCTGGCTAAACCGAGTGTGGAGCTTAGTAACAACAGACTATGCTAGCCACGTTGTCGATCCTGAGGCTGAGAAAGAATTCCTTCATTTAACTCATAAGACAATTAAAGAGGTGACTGCTGATTTGGAAAAATTCCGCTTCAACACCATGCTGTCTAGCCTTATGGAGTTCAGCAACTACCTATCCAAGGTTAAAGAGACCGGGGTGGTGTCGAGTTCTCTATGGGGGGAAGCTATTAGCTATTTTCTGCTTCTCCTTGCCCCCACCACTCCTCATCTTGCCGAGGAGTTATGGACCATGACTGAGCATCCCTATAGTATTCATAACCAGCCATGGCCTAAGTATGACGAAGAGCTAGTCAAGGAGGAAGAAATTACCCTAGTCATTCAGGTAAATGGCAAACTTCGTGATAAGGTGCTTGTACCTGTTTCCATAAGTGAAGTCGAGGCCAAGGAGTTGGCGCTGGGTCGAGAGCGAGTGAAGGCTTATATTGATGGTAAGAAACTTACCAGAGTCATTTATGTCCCCAAGCGAGTGGTGAATATTGTGGTAGTATCGTGATAGAAGAAGGAAAAGGAAGAAATGACGGTATCATGGGAAAAGAAAAAATGAAGATAGCATTTATTGGTGGTGGGGCTATGGGGGAAGCGATGGTTGAATGTATTTTGACTAAAAAGGTGGCTGCGCCACAAGATATGGTGGTTAGCGATATTAGTCCGGTGCGGCGTGAATTATTGAGCAAGAAATATGGAGTTGGCACTTTGGCTGATAATAGAAAAGCGGTGGCAAATGTCGACTTGATTGTTCTGGCAGTGAAGCCTCAGAATCTGCCTCAGGTAATGAAAGAGATAAAGACTCCATCGCCCGAACAGCTAGTACTATCTATAGTAGCTGGCGCTACGCTGTCCAGTTTATGCCAGGGTTTAAACCACTCCTCTGTGATTCGGGCTATGCCTAATATGCCAGCACAAATTGGCGAGGGAATGACTATCTGGACAGCAACTGCTGAGACTGAGCAGAAGCAAAAAGATTTAGCTCAGACTGTACTGGGTGCTTTGGGTAAAGAGATTTATGTTGCTGATGAGAAATATTTAGGTATGGCCACTGCTTTAAGCGGCAGCGGCCCGGCTTATGTTTTTCTTTTTATCGAGGCACTCATCGATGCTGGTGTGCATATTGGCTTGCCTCGGGATATGGCCCAAGAATTGGTGACACAAACTATACTTGGCTCTACTCGCACTATTGAGAAGACTGGCAAGCACCCTGCTGATTTGAGAAACATGGTTACTTCGCCAGGGGGAACCACTACTGAGGCTCTTCTTCAGTTAGAAAAGGGGAGATTCCGTTCCCTCCTTCTTAAAGCTGTGGCTGCTGCCTATAAAAAAGCTGAACGCCTTTGAGAGTTGTATAAGATGGACTCACTTTTTGAATACCGCAACTGTCCCTGTTGTGGGCAAAATGATTTTGAGGTGCTCTTTGAGTCTAATATGGAGCCAGACGATTTTAAGGTACTTTTTGACCACAGTATGGAAGGACATGATTCTCGAGAAGGTGTAGAGGGTTATCTGGTACCTGGAAAGGAATGGGGAAGGCATGTCAAGTGCAAGAATTGTCATCTCGTATATATAAATCCAACGGAGAAGGTAAGCAAGACCAATGAGTATTACTTCAAAGCGAAGAATACTCATGCTCCTACTATACGGGAAAGCTATTTAAGGACTGCTAAATCCCAAGTACACTTAATTCAAGAATATGCGCGCGGCAAAAACATTTTAGACATAGGTTGTGCCCAAGGTTTTTTCCTCTTTAGCGCCTCTAAGGCTGGGTATACTACTAAAGGGATTGAAATATCACAAGATGCGGCAGCATATGCGATAAAGGAATTTGGCTTAGATGTAGAAGCAAAGCCCTTTGAAGAACTACGGTTTGCCGAAAACCATTTCGATGTAGTTACTCTATGGCAAGTTCTGGAGCATGTGCCATACCCGCTTATGATTCTCAAAGAAGTCCATAGGATACTCAAGCCTGGAGGGCTGGTAGCAGCATCAACTCCAAATATCGAAGGGATACCAGCGAAAATCTTAAGGAAAGGGTGGTGGGATATAAAGAGGCTTCATATCAACCAATTTACTACAAAAACTCTTACGGACATCCTCCAGAATGCCGGGTTCAAAAATATATCTTCTGTCTCTTATAGAGGATTTGTAAGCTTATCTATATTACTTACAATGACATTAAAATACCTGGGTGTGTACGAGCGATTTAAGTTTTTATTCAATCCTGACTATATTTTAGGCAAGATCCTTAACAAGATAATGTTAATATATCCATCAAGGCTTAATCACTGTGTCGTGCTCGGCTTCAAGTAGTCAATTGAGGTTATTACTAAAGAATGGCGCATCTTTCTCTATTACAAGGGACTAAGCTTGTCACGAGAGGCATACATAGCTATATAACTAAGCGTCCCATAGTAGTTTCTTATGAAGTGACGCTTTCTTGTAATTGTAATTGCCGTCACTGTGACCTTGGGGGGATTATACAAGATGAAAAGCAAATTAAACCAGAGGAGTACAGAGATTTAACTCAACGCTTGAAACCGCTTGCAGCGCAAATTTCTGGTGGTGAGCCACTTCTACGTAAGGATATAACAGCTATAGTCAAGGCTATCAAGCAATCTGGGGTACAATACTTGATACTTGTTACCAATGGAGTGTTGCTAAACGAGAGCAATTATCTGCAATTACGGGAGGCAGGGGTGAATCAATTTTCCGTATCACTTGACTTCCCTGATGAGCGGCATGATGAATTTCGACGACGGCCGGGTCTCTATAAACGTTTAGAGCAGAGTCTTCCCCGGCTAGCAAAGCTTGGATTTCGGGATATTATCTTGAACACAGCTATAACTAAATCCAATCTGAGGGAAATATTGCCTTTGGCAAAAAAGGCCATTGAATGGGATGTAGACATATCGTATAGTGCATACACTGCGCTGCGAACAGGGAATGAGGACTATTGCCTCAACAATGAAGAGGATTTGGGAATTTTACGCCAGGCTATTAACGAACTAATAATATTAAAAAAGCAGGGCACTCATCTAACTAACCCAGAACTCACGCTCCGAGACACTTTAAAATTCTTTGAACAAGGTTACATGCCAAATTGTAAGGCAGGCATAAGATTTCTTGTCGTAATGCCTGACGGGGGCCTAGTTCCCTGTTCACTGCACCGCACTAAATACGATACTCGCGAAGAGATGGTAGAAAAATTTTCCCGAACTAACCGCTGTGGTAGTTGTTACGTCGCTATAAGGTCCTATAGTGAGATGTCGTTTTTGGATCACACGAAAAATCTCCCTAATTACATCCGGCAAATGATTCTTCACTGAGAGATATTTACTAACCACTCCCTCAACACTAGATAACTATACTGTAGTTGGTTTCAAATAAGAGAATAATAAATGGCAAATGTTTCTCAATTGCAAGCGATTAAGCTTGTCAGAAGGGGAATACATAACTATATAACTAAGCGTCCCCTAGTAGTTGCTTATGAAGTAACGCTTTCCTGCAACTGCAATTGCCGCCACTGTGACCTTGGGGGGTTAATAAAGGATGAAAAGCAAATTAAACCAGAGGAGTATGGAGATTTAACTCAACGCCTGAGTCCAGTTGTAGCGATATTCTCTGGTGGTGAAACACTTCTCCGTAAGGATATAGCAGCCATAGTCAAGGCTATCAAGCAATCTGATGGGACACCATACCTGATACTCGTTAGCAATGGAGTGCTGCTGAATGAGAGCAATTATCTGCAATTACGTGAAGCAGGGGTGAATCAATTTTCCGTATCATTTGACTTTCCTGATGAGCGGCATGATGAATTTCGA
>JAUWFX010000090.1 GCA_030606765.1 Dehalococcoidia bacterium | reverse complement strand
AACCATATTCCAAAATTTTGTACTTCAAATATGTGGCTGCCAGAGCAACTGGACACCAGCTAATTTCATATCTGAGAGCGTAGATAAAATTAAGGAGCAAGTGGATGGCGGGAGAGTGGTCTGTGCTCTTTCTGGAGGCGTTGATTCGGCGGTAACCGCTACCCTTATTGACCGTGCTATTGGCAATAAGTTAACTTGCATCTTTATCAACAATGGCTTATTGCGTCGTGATGAACCTGAAAGGGTGCTTAATACCTTCAATCGTAACCTCAAAGTGGATGTAGTTTACATAGACGCTACCGATAGATTCTTAGAGCGACTTAAAGGGGTTAGCGATCCGGAAAAGAAGCGACAATTAATAGGAAACGAGTTTATCCAAATTTTTGAGGAAGAAGCGGCCAAATTAGGTAAGATTGATTTTCTGGCCCAAGGCACTCTGTATCCCGATGTCATTGAAAGTACCTCTGCGGAAACTAAAGCTGCAGCTAAGATAAAGAGCCATCATAACGTCGGCGGATTACCGGCTAAAATGAGTTTCACTCTTATCGAGCCACTGAGGTATTTGTTTAAGGATGAAGTTCGACAAGTGGGGTTAGCTCTAGGCCTGCCTGAGGATATGATCTGGAGGCAACCATTTCCCGGACCGGGATTAGCTATTCGCATCATCGGTGAAGTGACCAGGGAAAAGCTGGAGATACTGCAGGCTGCTGATTGGATTGTGATGAATGAAATCAAAAAAGCCAAACTTTATCGCCAGCTATGGCAAAGCTTTGCTGTACTTACTGATGTCAGGAGCGTTGGCGTCATGGGCGACTACAGGACCTATGGCTACTTGGTAGCGGTCAGAGCAATAACTAGTGAAGATGCTATGACTGCTGATTGGGCCCGCCTGCCCCACGACCTTCTTGCTAGAATATCTGACCGCCTAGTTAATGAAATTCCCAATGTCAACAGGGTAGTCTATGATATCACCAGTAAGCCGCCAGCAACTATAGAATGGGAATAAGTATCGAAGGAGGAGAAAAGATGAGTTATTCTTTTGAAGAAATGAGCGACGAACAGCTAGCTATACTAGACGATTTGGAGATGCTCCGTGAGGATTTGATAGGCGAGTTGCAAGCCATTAACCAGTATGAAGACCATATATTGAACTTGGAAAATAAGGGGGCTGTGACTACACTGGAACATATTATTGAAGAAGAAAAAGAGCATGTCGTAGAGTTGCTGAGACTAATTCAAAATCTCGACCCCGTGCAGGCCGAGAAATTCAAGGAGATTTTATAATACCATGTCACACAGAGTGAAACTAAAAGGAGTAAAGAAGAATAGGGGGAAGCATAAGAAGAAAAAGAAGCAGTAGGTATTCTCCGAGGCTAAGATCGGCTATTCCTAGTGATAACCTTCATCATCATTCCCAATGCTATTTTCCAAAAAAACTTGCGTTGAAAAATCCGGAAAGCGGAGGACAGAGTACGGCTATACCGTGAAGACTGACACGCGAGAGTGAACCTTGAAGATACTAGTCGTTGGTGGTGGAGGTAGGGAACACACCTTAGTCTGGAAGATTGTCCAGAGTCCCAGGGTGGAAAAAGTTTTCGCTGCGCCGGGGAATGCCGGTACGGCTGCCATCGCGGAAAATCTGGATTTACGTCCCACCGATATAGAAGGGCTGGGCAAGGCGGCTAAAGAAAAGGGTATCGACCTTGTTGTGGTTGGTCCTGAGGCTCCGCTAGCTTCAGGCATAGTGGACTATTTTGATAGTCTGGGTGTTCCTATTTTCGGTCCCACTAAAACAGCCACCCAGGTAGAATCAAGCAAAGTTTTTGCCCGAAATTTGACGGAAAAATATGGCATCCCCTGTCCTAAATGCGCCATTTTCTCCTCTTACTCTAAGGCTCGTGAATACCTTCAGGAACAGTATCCACCAGTCGTCATTAAGGCTGATGGATTAGCTGCTGGCAAAGGTGTGATTATCGCTGGTTCTTTGGCGGAAGCCCACAAAGCCCTCGGCGACATCATGGAAGCAAAGATTTTCGGCTCTGCAGGGGATAGAGTGATAATTGATAAATATCTTAGCGGTCGAGAGGTAAGCCTCATAGTCTTTACCGATGGCAAGACAGTCTCACCTATGGTGCCAGCTTGCGACTATAAGAAAATCGGAGATAATGACCAGGGTCCCAACACAGGGGGTATGGGAAGTTACAGCCCACCCGATTTTTTTTCCGCCGGGATGACAGAAAAGGTAACCAAGGACATTTTGTTGCCGGCCGTACAAGCTATGGCTAAAGAAGGCATGCTTTATAAGGGAGTGCTCTATGCGGGGTTAATGATTGTTAATGAAGA
This sequence comes from Dehalococcoidia bacterium, assembly GCA_030606765.1. The sequence continues at coordinate 5,202 of JAUWFX010000090.1, read as the reverse complement.
GCCTGTGGTGCTGGAATTCAATGCTCGCTTTGGTGACCCGGAAACTCAGGTCGTTTTGCCTCTTCTTAAAACCGACCTGGTGGATATACTTATGGCAGTAGTCCAGGGCAACCTCGACCGGGTGAAAATAGAGTGGAGTTCCGAGGCCTGCGTTGGAGTGGTTATGGCTTCGGGTGGCTATCCTGGTAGCTATAAAACCGGCTTTCCCATACGAGGGATAGACAGTGTGGATAAAGATGTGCTGGTTTTCCATGCTGGAACTAAGTTGGGAGATGATGGCATAATTTATACCGACGGCGGGCGAGTGCTCACCGTAGTAGGTGTGGGCAAAGACATGGCTGAAGCTCGAGAAAAGGTTTACCACAATATTCCTAATATTTACTTTGAAGGTTGTCATTATCGTAAGGACATTGCTTTGATGGAGATGGATAAGATAAAATTTGAATCCTAAGCACCAAATAGAATTTGGGGGTTACATGGCAATGGTATTAGTGGGCATAGTCATAGGCAGTAAGACAGACACCGAGCTGATACAGCCGGCGCTGGATATGCTTAAGCAATTGGGCATTGATTATGAACTTTCCGTTATCTCAGCCCATAGAAATCCCGAAAAACTAAGGGAGTATGGTTTGGAGGCAGAGAGGAGAGGGCTCAAAGTTATCATTGCTGCTGCTGGCAGAGCCGCTCACCTTCCTGGCGTCTTAGCTAGCTGGACAACTTTGCCTGTAATCGGTGTACCCTTGCCTACCAGCGAGTTAAAAGCCATAGATGCTTTACTCTCCATAAGCCAGATGCCCGGGGGAGTGCCGGTAGCCTGCATGGGCATTGGCCAAAGTGGGGCAAAGAATGCTGCCTTGCTTGCCGCCCAGATTTTGGGCACCGAGCATAAAGAGATAAGAGAAGCCTATCGTAAGTATAAACAAGAGTTAGCAAAGGGATGACATGATTGAACGATACTCCAGACCCCAGATGAAGAAAATCTGGTCTGATAAAAACAAATTTGACCAGTGGCTCAGGGTGGAAATAGCTACTTGTGAAGCCTGGGCTGAGCTGGGCGACATCCCCCGAGAAGATATAGTTAAGATAAGGAAAGCTAGCTACAACTTGAAGCGTATTGCCGAGTTTCTGAAGGTGACCCACCATGACATGACCGCTTTTCTTAATTCGGTGGCTGAAAGCCTGGGTGAAGAGTCACGCTTCATACATCTTGGTCTTACCTCTTCGGATGTTATGGATACCGCCCTTGGTTTGCAATTGACCCAGGCAGCAGGTATTCTGGAAAAAGATGTAGCCGAGCTTATACCCGTCTTGGAGAATAAAGCCGTGGAACACAAATACACAATTATGATGGGGCGGACCCATGGTGTTCACGCTGAGCCTACTACCTTGGGTTTAAAGATAGCCCTGTGGACTGAAGAAATGAAACGTAATACTCAAAGGCTGGCTGAAGCTAGAATGAATATCTCTGTGGGCAAAATATCCGGAGCAGTGGGCACATATGCTACTGTGCCTCCTCAGGTTGAACAAATAGCTTGCGCCAAGTTAGGACTCGCTCCAACTCCAATATCAAGCCAGATAGTCCAGCGTGACCGCCATGCCCATTTCTTGACCACTTTGGCTATTATCGCCAGCTCCCTGGAGAAATTTGCCACCGAAATTAGAGGTCTCCAGCGCACGGAAGTCAGGGAAGTTGAAGAGCCTTTTGAAGAGGGGCAAACGGGCTCCTCAGCGATGCCCCATAAAAGAAATCCCGAGCTTTGTGAGCGTATCTGCGGACTGGCCAGATTAATAAGAGGCTATGCTTTGACTTCTCTGGAGAACATCGCCTTGTGGCATGAACGTGACATCAGCCACTCCTCTACAGAGCGAATTATCCTACCTGACTCCTGTCTGGCAGTTGATTACATGCTATCCATATTTACCTCCATAATGAAAGGACTCAAGGTTTATCCGGAAAACATGCGTCGTAACATCGAGCTTACCCAGGGGCTAATCTTCTCCCAGAGAGTACTCCTCGCTTTAATAAATAAAGGTCTAACACGAGAAGAAGCTTACAAAATGGTTCAGGATAATGCTATGGAAGCGTGGGGGGGCAAGAAAAGCTTTTTAGCTCTGCTTCTGATGGATAAGAGAGTAACAAATTACCTGACTAAAGATGAGCTAAAGTCTCTTTTCGACTACAGTTACTATCTGAAATACGTAGATACTGTCTTTGAACGATTGGGGCTAACTAAGACCAAACAGGGAAAGAAAGCTGGCAAAGCTGGGTCAACCAAGTTGGCTCCTAGAGCAGTATAGTGATGGGGCATTGACTTTGAAGTTTTTGCCTTAGCGTATAACGGAGGGAAATGGAAAGATGAAGACTGCGCAAGAATACATTGATAGTATGAAGGAAATGCATTTTGAACTCTACATGTTTGGAGAGCGGGTTACCAATCATGTAGATAATCCTATTATCAAACCGACAAGAAATTGTATTGCTGCTACTTATGAACTTGCCGAAGAATCAAAATTTCCACAATTCCAGAAGGTTATGACAGCCACCTCTCATCTAACGGGAAAGAAGATAAATCGTTTCTGTCACATTCATCAGAGTACCGAAGACTTGGTCAACAAGTCAAAAATGGGTAGAGTCTTGGGTGCTTATACTGGTTCTTGCTTTCAGCGTTGTGTTGGAATGGACACCTTGAATGCTTTATCGATGGTGACTTATGACATTGACCAGAAGTATGGGACCGAATACAACAACCGTTTCCTGAAATACTTAAGATATGTACAGGATGAAGACCTGGTTTGTTGTGGTGCCATGACGGATGCCAAGGGCGATAGAAGTCGTCATCCAGCCGAGCAAGCTGATCCCGACCAATACCTTCACGTAGTGGAAGAGAAGCCTGATGGCATTGTGGTTCGAGGAAACAAGATGCACCAGACAGGAGCTGTAAATTCGCATGAAATTATCTGCATGCCGACTAGGGCTATGCGTGAAGAAGACAAGGACTATGCCATTTCTTTTGCCTTGCCAAGTGATACTGAAGGGATTATATACATCTATGGGAGACAACCATGCGACACGAGAAAAATAGATAGCCCGAAGATGGATGTAGGTAACATTCTTTATGGGGGACAGGAATGTATGGTTGTTTTTGACGATGTGTTTGTTCCTTGGGAACGAGTCTTTATGTACAAAGAATATGACTTTGCTTTTGACCTTGTAGAGAAGTTTGCTTCCTATCACCGCCAGAGTTATGCCTGCAAGTCAGGTATGGGCGATGTCTTGATTGGCGCCAGTCAATTAATTGCTGAGTATCAAGGTACTTCAAGAGCTTCCCATATTAAAGACAAAATCCTTGATATGATTCAGCTCAATGAAACTATGATGTCTTGCAGTCTTGCCTGTGCTTACGAAGGTCACGGAGAGGCTTCGGGAACTTACTTTGTAGACACTCTAAGAGCCAATGTATCTAAACTAAATGTGACGAAATTTCCTTATGACATAGCCAGACTGGCCCAGGACATCGCTGGTGGCTTAATGGTGACGATGCCTTCTGAAAAAGACCTTAGGCATCCCAAGATAGGCAAGTATGTTGCTAAATATCTGAAGGGTGTTGATGGTATTGCGGTAGAAAATCGCATCCGTGTACTACGACTGATCGAGAATCTCACGATAGGTTTAGGAGCCGCATGTTATTTGGCGGAATCGATGCATGGTGCCGGATCACCTATGGCTCAGAAGATTATGATTGGGAGACGGGCCAATATAGAGAGAATGAAAAGCAACGCGAAGAGGTTGTGTGGCATTGAACCCTAGTTACCGGTTTAAAGAGAAGTGACTCCTTAAACCGTTACCGGGAACATCATAGGCTGGACCGAAGAAACTATGAGTAGCACCCCGACAGTCTTAGTGAATACAACCTTAGCTCTACCTTTATTTCGCCGTGGCAAGGTAAGAGATGTTTATGATTTAGACGATAGACTGCTCATTGTATCCACCGACCGCATATCTGCCTTCGATGTTGTCTTGCCCTGCGGCATCCCTGACAAAGGAAAGGTTCTTAACCAGCTTTCTGCCTTCTGGTTCGAGAAAACAGCCCATATCCTACCCAGTCATGTTATCAAGGTAATCGATAGTGTGGATATACTTCGAGATGTCATTGCGAGGGCTGAAAGCCCGAAGCAATCTCAATGGAAAAGAGATTCCTCGCTTACACTTGGAACAAGCCTTATCGGCCGCTCTATGCTTGTGACTAAGGCCGAGCGTATACCTGTAGAATGCGTTGTTCGGGGCTATCTATCTGGTTCGGCATGGGCAGAGTATAAAGAGACTGGAAAAATTGGCCATATCCATTTGCCGTTGGGAATGAAGGAAAGCCAGGAATTATCCCAACCTATCTTTACCCCCACTACTAAGAGCGACACGGAGCATGACCGCCCTTTAACCAATCAAGACATAAAAGACCTTGGCATTGAAAACCTTTTTGGAGAATTAGAACAAAAAAGCCTGCTTATCTACGGCTATGCTCGAGATTACGCCAGAACAAGGGGCATAATAATTGCCGATACCAAATTCGAGTTTGGTTTCATCAACGGCAAATTAGCCCTTATCGACGAGCTACTAACGCCAGACTCGAGTCGCTTCTGGGATGTCAGCCAATATAAGGTTGGCTACCCGCAACCCAGCTTTGATAAGCAGTTTGTTCGTGATTGGCTTTCAGGTTCAGGATGGGATAAAGAACCGCCAGCGCCTATGTTGCCACCGGAGGTAATAGAGGGAACATCGAAAAGATATCGTGAGGTGTACAGCAAGTTAACCGGGGGCGTTCTCAGAGAAAAACAAGACAAAGATCGATAGAAGCAGGATCAAGTCTTTTTTACGTTCCTATCCAGCCAGTACCTTGACCAACCGTAACAAGTTGCTATCCAATTCCTTCTTTTTCTCCCAGGTCTCCCTGAGTGGAGTGAAGGCTATCTCTCCCTTCAACTCACCCACGATGTAACCTGCTTTCCCATCGAGCAAGGCATCCACGGCCGCTGCTCCTAACTTGCTGGCGAGAACTCTATCCATGGCTGTAGGTGAGCCACCTCTTTGGACATGTCCCAGCACACAAATTCGGTACTCCAGCCTTAATCTCTCCCATACTTGTTGAGCAATTGAAAACGCACCGCCTGCCTCGTCTCCTTCAGCAACTATCACAATAAAGGATT
>JAUWFX010000113.1 GCA_030606765.1 Dehalococcoidia bacterium | reverse complement strand
GGAACAATTCTTCAAGGTGGTAGATAAGGATAAAACAGAGCTAAGATGGCAAAGCGAATGGTTTTCCCAATTCACTTTGGATGAAGTAATTAAACTTACCAGCAAATTTACCATAGCGCAACTTCTAGCTAGAGAGGATTTTAACAAGAGGTATGGTTCTGGCAACCCTATATCTCTAACTGAGATGCTTTATCCTTTGCTTCAGGGCTACGATTCGGTAGCTATCCAGGCCGATGTTGAATTCGGTGGCAGTGACCAGAAATTCAATTGCCTTGTGGGCAGAGAGCTACAGCAGAGCACGGGTCAGCCTCCCCAGCAAGTTTTCCTCGTCCCCCTCTTGATTGGTACTGACGGTCACCAGAAGATGAGCAAGAGCTTAAATAATCACATAGGCGTTGCTGAGCCTCCCCGGGAAATATACGGCAAGGTGATGTCCATCCCCGACCCTCTTATCATGGACTATTTTGAACTGGTGACCGACGTTCCTGAAGAAGAAATCGCTGAGTTCAAGGAGCAACTGAAATCCCACTCAGTTAACCCTATGAATCTTAAAAAACGATTGGCTCATGAAATTGTAAGGCAGTTCCACAGTAAGCAGGCAGCGGATGAGGCACAAGAACATTTTACCCAGGTATTCCAAAAAAGGGAGATACCTAAAGAAACACGTACGGTCGAATTACATGGTGTCCTTCGACCCAGCGGTAAGCTCGAAATTGAGGTTCAGAGAGACATTACAAGCTTAATAGTCGAGGCTGGTTTAGCAAAGAGCCGATCAGAGGCAAACCGTCTGCTAGCTCAAGGTGCTATCGAGGTCGACGGAGAGAAAGTCAGCACCAGTCTAGTGAGTTTGAAGGATGGAAGTATTATCAAAGTAGGCAAACGGCGTTTTTTGAGAATGGTGGATAGTGCGAAAAGGAAGTGGGAAACCGCCAGTTCCTAAGAAAGGAAGGTAAAAATGCAGCTACGTGTTCCAGGACCAACACCTTGCCCGCCACAAGCTCTTCAAGCCATGAGTCGGCAAATGATAAACCATCGGGGGGGAGAATTTGCCAAAATTCTCAATTCAACAACGGAGAAACTAAAACAGGCATTTCAGACCAAAGGAGATGTTTTCCTGCTTACTGCTTCAGGCACCGGTGGCATGGAAGCAGCTATTGTCAATACCCTGTCGCCGGGTGACAAGGTATTATCCATCTCCAATGGAGCTTTCGGTGAGCGCTTTGCCGATATCGCCGAAGGATATGGCGCTGAGGTAATCCGCCTTAGTTTTGAATGGGGGAAAGCAGTTGACCTTGATGCAGTAGAAAAGGTATTAAGGAAGCATGACAGTATCAAAGATGGCGATATTAAGGCAGTCCTGGCAACTCATAATGAAACATCCACAGGGATGACTAACAGGCTCGGTGACATAAGCGCCGTGGTCAAGAAATTCGATAAACTTCTCTTGGTTGACGCTATTTCAAGCCTGGGCTGCATCAATTTGCCTACCGATGACTGGCATTGTGATATAGTTGTCACTGGTTCCCAAAAAGGATGGATGGTGCCTCCCGGACTAGCCATGGTTAGTGTAAGTGAAAAAGCCTGGCAGGCTCATGCTCAAGCGAAAATGCCACGCTATTATTGGGATTTCAGCAAAGCCAAAGATTTTCTTCAGAAAGGGCAAACTCCCTGGACACCAGCTATCTCCATTTTCTATGCCCTTGATACCACTTTAAATTTAATGCTAAAAGAGGGACTAAACAACATATTCGCCAGGCATGCGCAGGTAGCTCAAATAGCGAGAAATGGAATCAAATCGCTGGGATTCACCCTTTTCCCCCAAGAAGATTATGCCTCTAACACGGTGACGGCGGTGAACGCCATGGACAAAATTGATGTCCCTAAATTAATTCAGGTGCTCAGGGAGGAGCATGATGTAGTCATTGCCGGAGGCCAGAGGAAGCTAGCAGGCAAAATCTTTCGCATTGGCCATCTCGGCTCGGTAGACGAAGATGATATCAAGTCGGTACTGGAGGCGTTAAACAAAGCTCTACCCCGAGCGAATAAGGGCTAACCAAAAGATGAAAATCTTAATCGCTGACTCAATTGCTGAAGAAGGGATACAATCTCTGCGTAGCCACGCTCAAGTCGATATTAAGACCAAGCTAGCGCCTGAGCAGCTGAAGGCTATAATTGGCGATTATGATGCTTTGATTGTGCGCAGCCAAACTCAAGTGAGAGCAGAGGTCATTGAATTGGGGAAGAAACTTAAGGTGATCGGCAGAGCCGGAGTGGGCACAGATAATATCGATGTCGATGCCGCTACCAGGAATGGCATTGTGGTGGTTAACGCCCCCACAGGCAATACTGTGGCTGCCGCAGAACATACCATCGCCCTCATGCTTGCCCTGGCACGTAACATACCACAAGCAAATAGTCGCCTTAAATCCGGTAAATGGCAAAGGGAAGATATGGTTGGCAGCGGACTTAGAAATAAGACACTGGGTATCATCGGCCTAGGTAATGTCGGCTCTGAAGTAGCCAAACGGGCTCAGGGCTTTGAGATGTGCGTGGTCGCCCACGACCCGTTTGTCTCTAAAGACTATGCCCGCAATCTCAAAGTAGACATGGTGTCCCTGGACCAGCTTCTCAAAGAAGCTGATTTTATCACTCTTCACGTGCCGCTGACAGCAGCTACCAAGGAACTAATTGGAAGTAAGGCGTTGGCAAAATTAAAGCCCACGGCTCGGATTATCAATTGTGCCCGGGGCGGATTGATTGACGAGGCAGCATTAGTCAAGGCAATTAAGACTGGGAAAATAGCGGGCGCCGCCTTTGACGTCTTTACCAATGAGCCAGTAACAGATAGTCCTCTATTCAAAGAAGACAAGATAATCGTTACCCCTCATCTGGGCGCTTCTACAATTGAAGCGCAGACCAGCATCGCCAAAGACATCGCTGAAGAAGTCCTGGCTGTGCTTCAAGGACGATTTAGCAAATACGCTGTTAACGCTCCACACATAGCTCCCGAACTGGCACCCTTTATGAGAGTAGCTGCAACTATCGGCAACCTCGCCAGTCAACTAACGGAGGGACAAATAAACTCAATACACATCAAGTATAGCGGCGGAGTAAGTAATTACGATTGCAATCCTATTAAGACGGCGCTCATCAGCGGGCTATTACAGCAAGCAAGCGAAGAAAGAATCAACCTGGTCAACGTCGGTCTTATCGCCGCTCAGCGTGGCTTGAAGATCAGCGAAGAAAAAGAGGCGACCTGCCAGAACTACTCCAACTTGCTTACCCTGGAAGTCAATACCAATATGGGGACCACTGCAATATCGGGCACAATTAGAGATAGTGAGCTCCACATCGTCCAGGTTAATGACTTCTGGATGGATATCGTGCCCAGTGGAGGATATTTCCTTTTCTGCGACCATATTGATCAACCTGGGCTTGTTGGCACCATCGGTAATATAGCCGGTAAAGCCGGTATTAATATCAGTTCCATGCACCTATCCAGACTCCAGCCCCGAGGAAAAGCCCTCATGATTTTAGCTCTCGACGAACCACTGGGTGAAGAGCAGCTACAGGAGATACATGCCCTTCCCGGTATTTACAGTGCCAAAGCAGTAAAGCTATAAATCGCCTTTTCTGCAAACCCAGTCAGTCCAGAGGATTAATGATTAAACCAGCGGGGGGCTTGGGGTAAAAATAAGTTGATTTGCTTGGCATCCTGTCTTGAGCATCGGCAACAGCCTTGACCATCTCCGGCTGCGGGGGATTTAATAGGAAAGCTAATTGATATTTCCCTTCCTTTATCCACTGGTAGGCTTCTTTCAAATCCACGATATAAGCGACGTTTTCTTTTGAAGTGAGACCCAACATCTTATCCAAAATAATATGATTAAGAATGCTAACGTTAAACTGCCGATAAGCTTGGGACCTGTTACCGGGCATCATGGCCTCAAGGGAAATATCTTGACGCCTCTTCAATACGACCAACGAGGCAGGCTGTAAACCCAGGATTCCCAAACAGCTATCAGCTGGCAGCTGACAGTCACCAGCTTTTAAGGGAACAGACTCAAGGACGAAAAAGTTTCTGAGTTGGTCTTCCAGCCCTCCTAAGATAGAGGGCGCTATACTACGCACCAGCCTGTGCAGAGGTAGAACAACGAGTCCAGGGTCAGAAAAGTCGACTAACTCCAGCATTACATAATTAAAGGCTCCTTTGCCAGTTAGAGATTGCTTCGCTCCGCTCGCAATGACAGAGAAGTCAAAGGAATCAGATTGCTCTTTCGCTCTTTCTTGCTGGTAAGTCAACGCTGTTTCGTAGCGGTGATGACCATCAGCAATGTAAAGGGGCTGAGAGGATAGAAATTGGCTTAGCTCCCGCTTGATTTCTGGTTCAGATATCGCCCATAGAGTATGAGCTTCTCCACCCTCATCCTGACCCCCTCCCGTCGAGGGAGAGAGAACTGATGTCTCAATCATGGGCTTAGCTCGGGATGTCTCAGATAAAATCGAGGCAATTTTTCGCTCAGAACCTTGGTAAAGAGAAAGCAATGGACTGAAGTTAGCCCGGCAAGCTCGCATTAAATGCAAACGGTCGCTTTTAGCTTTGGGAAATGTTTCTTCGTGAGGATATATACCGCTGCCCCAGGGTTCGAGCTTAACACGAGCTATTAGCCCGCGCCTTACCTTCTTTTCGCCTGAATACTCAAAATGATGGTCATGTAAATAGAAGCTGGATACGCTATCAAGCTGAAGAACTCTGTGCTTCAGCCATTGCTGAAAGTTGATAGCTGCTCTTTGATATCTATCACCTGTCGGCTCCGGGCTTTCGGCGGGGAATTCCAGGCGAATAGCGTTGTAATTACTTTTTTCGTAGTAAAGTTTTTGCTGTTCAGGAGTGATAACATCGTAGGGAGGACAAAGGACACGAGCTAAATCTCCAACTATTCCTTGGTTATAGCATATACCTCGAAATGGAGAGACTTCCATTTAATTAAATCTCAAATTCTAATTTCTAAGCTCGAAACAAATTCAAAATTCCAAATTCGAATACCAAAACTCATTCTGTTTTGAGTTTTTGTCATTGGTGGCTTGACATTGTTTAGCATTCAGGATTTCGTGCTTAGAATTTGTCTTTTAAGGCTATCCTGCCAGGCTCTTTTCACCTTGGCCAGAGGTAAATCAATATAGCCCTCCACCACTAAGCGCTTTGCGCCAACTCTGCCCAGCAAAGTCAACGGCACCTGCCATTTTCTAGCTAGCTTAGTCAATTTAACTGCCGAATCGCCTGGCATTGACACTACGACCCGTGACTGATGCTCTCCAAAGAAAGCAGAATCCAATCTCCTCGTCACTTTCCAGTTTTCGCTTTTAAAACCAATGTCGCCACAAATGCAACTTTCAGCGATGGCTACCAGTAAACCGCCTTCGGAACAATCGTGGGCTGACTTGATAAACCCTCGCTTTATAGCCCCCAGACAACAGCGCTGCACCCTTTTCTCCATATCCAAATCAATGCCTGGTTTCCCTCTCACCAAGCCATGTACCAGCTCCAGGTATTCGCTAGCACCAAGGCCATTGGAGCCTCGATGAAATCGGGGTTGAGAGCTACTGGTTAAGGGAGAGGACTCGCCCAGCAGAAATACCAGGTCACCTCGCTTTTTAAAAGACATAGTGCAATGTCTGCTTATGTCCTCCACAATCCCCAGCATGCCTACCACTGGAGTGGGATAGATAGCTTCGCCTTTGCTTTCATTGTAAAGGCTAACATTACCACTTATCACGGGAATCCTCAGCTCCCGACAAGCTCGTGCCATACCCTTTATGCATTCTTTCAACTGGTAATAACCATCAGCTTTTTCCGGATTACCAAAGTTAAGGCAATCGGTAATAGCTAAAGGTTCAGCCCCACTACAGACCAAATT
>JAUWFX010000022.1 GCA_030606765.1 Dehalococcoidia bacterium | reverse complement strand
CTGGCGATCTGCTCGGAGGTCTTCATCCCTGAAGCAACGAGCTATCTGGAAGTACTTGTCAAACCCGGCTACCATGAGGAGTTGTTTGAGCTGCTGTGGAGATTGAGGAAGAGCATAAAACTTGCCGGGATTGATACGACTTGGCACAAGGTAGTCCCGGGCTCCCTCTGGCGTGCTCTTAATCAAAATAGGTGTTTCAATTTCAACAAATCCCTTAGCGTCGAGGAAATCACGAATAAACTTTGTCATCTTGTGGCGTAAGAGAAGGTTGTCCTTCATTCTCAGTCTTCTCAGATACAGGTAGCGGTTTTTGAGGCAAAGCGATTCTTCAACTTCCTCATCTTCACTTACGTACAACGGTGGCGTTTTCGACGGATTAAGGATGACAGCCTCTTTGCCTACAACTTCAACATCTCCGGTAGCCAATTTGCGATTCTCTGTCCCTTTAGGGCGGAGAGCAACTTCTCCAGTAACCTGAATCACATACTCGCTACGGAGCGAACCAGCTACCTCGTATGCTTCTTGTGATACCTGGGGATTGAACACTACCTGACCTATGCCTTCCCGGTCACGCAGATCAATGAATACCTTCCCTCCATGGTCACGACGCCGGTGCACCCAGCCAGCTAAAGTTAACTGCTGCCCGCCATGGTTTTTCCTCAGTTCACCACAGTTATGACTTTTGAGCAAGTATAGACTCCTTTTCTGAATTGTCCATTATAGCCTATAAAAGGGCTTACTTTCAATTGAGCTAATTGTGGGAGGCTGTGCAGAAATGCAGTTGCTCAATTTATTTTACCCCGCAAAATCTATTATTTTGTGGGGACCCCAGGTTGAGGCTTTCTAGAAAGTGCTCTCGCAGGGGAGGGACTTGTCCCCTCCCAATCTGCGGAAGCCCACAAGGGGCTTCCCTATAACCGCTTGTTAGGTTTGGGCCTCCGAAGACTGGCCTATCCTTGCGATTGTGCCTTGCGAAACGGCGCACAAATTCTCTTTGCCCTCGTTAACCACAAATACATCACAACGGCAAACAGCCTGGGTCTTGCTCGAGTAGACGACTGTGGCTCTAGCAATCAAAGCGGTCCCCACAGCAGGCCTTAGATAATTGATCTTATACTCTGACGTCACAGCTGCCGGACCAAGAACACTTGCGCCTGCAGCCGTAAGGGCGTTATCTGCAGCATAACTAATTACGCCTCCGTGCACAAAGCCGTGCTGCTGTTTCAGTTGAGGAGTGATGGGAATAGTCAACTCAGCCCGCCCCGGCGAGAAGCATGTTAATTCTGCACCAACAAGCACATTAAACGGTTGTGATGCCAAGGCTTGCTTTCCTAACTGCAATAAGTCATCCATATTTAGCCTCCCAGTATAATAAAAAGCTTAACTCCAAAATCAGCGGTGCTGTTAGCTGTCCGCTGGAATGAGTTGTTATGTCAGTTCTTTCAAGATGTGCCGGGCAAGATATTCATCTATTTCGTTATGCCTCGGAACGGGCTGCTTTTTACCTGTGGCAGGATTTTTGTATAGGTCGTGACGGGGCGCATGTCTCACAAGAACGCACCCTGCGTTAGATAGCCTCTTGATGAGGTCCTTCCTTCTCATACTGATAACTTAAGTTCTTTAACCAGATGCTCATCTGGCACGTCGTCCATCGTCATCAGTACATAGGCATCTTTCATATTCTCTTCAAGTTCTTCTAATGTTTTCCCCTGCGTCATTATCTCAGGGTGTTCAAGTAACTTCCCTACCCAGAATTTCTCACCTCTCCAGTAAATCATGCTTAATTTAGTTTCCATTTTCTGCCTCATGAAACCCCTTTTAGTATCTTAGCATAGTTTACGATTTTTGTGACATAACGATCGAAATCAGCGACGGCTGTTAGCCGTCCGCTGGATTTATTTGTTAGGCGTTATTAATCTGTTTTGGCGACATTTGAATTAGGTGTCGTTTCGCCACAACTCTAGGAGAATGGCTTGCACATCTTGCTGAGGCACATCACTACGAATTACTACTTTGCCGATATCTCGTAACAGCACCCAGCGAATTGCCTTTTTCCTGGTCTTTTTGTCTAACTCCATAGCTCTTGTTATTTCAGTCAAATCCAAGCCAGAAAAGCCAGTGGGAAGGCCGAATTTCTGCAATAGGGCTTGTTGGCGCTCCACTGCCGCTGAAGGCAAAAAACCTAATCGCTGACTGAGCTTAGCCGCTCCTACCATGCCGATTCCTACCGCTTCGCCGTGAAGAAAGCGCTTATACTGAGTAGCCGCCTCCAGACCGTGAGCAATGGTATGTCCATAATTTAAAGTGGTGCGTTTCCCTTCCCTTTCCTTTTCATCCTGGCTGACGACCTGAGCCTTGATAGCAGCGCTGCGGGCAATAGCCCGGGTAAGCAATTCCGGCTCCAGTTCTTTCAGTCTATCTACGTTAGTCTCTAGAAACTCAAAAAATTCCTTATCTAAAATCATGCCATGCTTAATACCTTCAGCCCAACCTGAGATCAGCTCACGCTGAGGTAGAGTGGCAAGAGTCTGACAGTCAGTCAAAACCAGATTAGGCTGATAGAAGGCACCAATAAGGTTTTTTCCCTCAGGATGATTAATCCCGACCTTACCCCCGATGCTGGCATCAACCATGGATACCAAACTGGTCGGCACTTGTACCCAGGGCATACCCCGTAAGAAGGTGGCAGCGACAAAGCCCGCTAAGTCACCCACCATGCCACCACCCAGGGCGATGATAATATCGTCTCGCTCCGCTCGATGCTCGACAAGGAAATCGTAAATCTTGATAGCATAGTCCATGTTTTTCGTTTCCTCACCCGGCGGCACTACGAAGGAATTAACGGCAAAGCCAGCGTCCTTGAGGATTTCCACAACTTTGCTGCCGTATTGAGAGAAGACATTCTCGTCGCTAATTATGTTGGCAGTGCCAGATAAAGCAATTTGCTTCATCTTCTCACCGAGTTGGTCCAATAAACCATGGCCAACAAAGACAGGATATATTTGAGTCGCAGTCTCTACCAGGCAAGCAACGTCATCATTAGCCTTTAGCTGCGAGCCTAATTTCCTCTCCCTTGATGGGAGAGGATTAAGGTGAGGGTTAGCGAGACGAAGCAATCTCGAAACCCTTATTACCTCCTCTGCTACCTGGCTGATGTCTAAATTGTCGGTATGGACTGTCCAGTCAACATTAGCGTAGTAAGACTGCCTAGAGGCTTTAAGCTGCTTGATGCGTTCCAAAGGGTTATCGTTAGCCAAAAGGGGGCGCACTTCGGTTTCAGGACTGTAAGCAGCCTCACGGAACAAGCGCTCATAGATTGTCTCAGGTTTAGCCTCCAGGCAAACAATTAACCCAGTTTTGGCAAGCAACTCATAGTTTTGCGGGTCAACTATGGCACCGCCGCCAATAGCTATGACTGTCTGCCTTTGTTGGCAAGCTTTTCTAATCATCTCGCGTTCCAGTTCCCTGAACCTGCCCTCCCCATCTTGACGAAAAATCTCGGCGATAGGCTTGCCAGTTTGTTTAACTATCTCATCATCGGTATCAATGAAATTCCAATTTAATCCCCGGGCTGCCTCTTTAGCCACCAGAGATTTACCGGTGCCTGAGAAACCTGTAATAATCAGATTGGTTATTCGCTTGTCTAATTTCATCTAGTTCTCTTCGTCAGTATATTGAAAAATCAAGATTAGAGCAAGAATTAGTTTTGCACGAGATTGACTATCAATTGTTATGCTTGACAGTCAATCTCATCGTGGTGCCAACTTACGACATATTGTGTGCGTTCGACTTATGATTAACTGAACTGATTAGCGAGTATGTTTCAACCATTCGCAGAAGTCACTTGACTATTCTGTGGCAACAGGGCATATTGAAATGGAAAATACTAACATAACCCGTCCAAGGTCATCTGCCTGGTGCGCTGATAAACCTATTGACAAATTTCCAGAGGCAAGTTACCATGGAAGTTCAGGGTAAGTGCACCTAACCCTAACGCGTGTCTTTGCCTGAGAAAGAGCGAGGTTTGTGTTTGTGAGATTGCTATTGTGGATTCATATCGGAGCCAGTGCCTGGCATCTCTCAGACAGGTTCCCTGGCTTCTTTGGAAGATACGGCTGAAATTGTGAAAGAATATCGAGAGAACGCTTTACAGGCTTACTTAACAGGATTTTAACATAAATAGCGTAATATAGCACTATAAAAACTAGTGAAAGGAGGTGAGGACGAGTTACTTTACAAAGGAGAGCTTATTTAAAATAGCAGAGTCAGAATATGAAATCATAAATGAAAGGAGGTGATAAGGTAAAGAATATACGATAGAAAAAGGTTAAAAAAGTGATCCAGTTTTGAAAAATTTAGAAAGGAGGACAAATAGTTTGAAAAAGATACTTTTGATTTCATTAGCGGTGGTACTGGCTCTTAGCGTGAGCCTCATCGGCTGTGGAGGCGACGGAGAAGAACTACCCAGTGACTATATCGGCAGTGGTGCACTTGACGGTAACGGTATCCCGGTGGACTTCTTCTCTGATATAGACGTGCGCAAAGGTTTTAGCTATTGCTTTAACTGGGACATCTTCATCGCCGACGCCATGAGTGGCCAGGGTGTGCAGAGGGGCTCACCGGTCGTTGAAGGGCTTTACGGCTACGATGCTGATACGCCGATGTACAGCCTTAACCTGACGCTAGCTCAGGCCCACATGGAGGACGCCTGGGACGGCGAAGTCTGGGAGAAGGGATTCAAAATGACCCTGCTCTACAACGTCGGTAACGTGCCGCGTAAGATTGCCTGTGAAATCCTGGCTGAAAACCTTGCCGATATCAATGAGAAATTCGAGGTGAGCATCCTGCCGCTCGCGTGGCCCGTTTTCTTGAGTAAGCTATTCGGTGGTGATATGCCCATGTTCCTCGTAGGCTGGCTACCCGACTACCCCCACGCCGATAATTTCATCGTTCCCTTCATGCACAGCCAGGGTACCTTCTCTGGGTGGCAAGGCTACGGCTATCCTGAACTCGACGCCATGATCGCGGCGGCGTTCCAGGAGACCGATGGTCCGACACAAATGGGGCTCTACGCTGCAATACAGCAGCGTTACCACGACGATGCCCCCGGTATCGTGCTGGCCCAGCCGATAGCGAGGCGCTACTTCACCGAGCATATAGATGGCTTCTATTACAACCCCACTGAATCTTCTTATGCCGGGCGTATCTATGACCTGACCAAGTCGGATCAGGGGGGACCGATACCATACGAGAACCCTGGTACCTTTGTCTTTCAGACCATCGGAGATATCGACTCCCTCGATCCAGCCTGGTGCTACGACACATCTAGCGGTATGCAGCTGGGTTTAATCTATGAGACGCTCTTGTACTATTCCGGCAACAAGACCGACGAGTTTGACCCCATTCTGGCTACCGCGTGGGCGTTCAACGAAACAACTCTCGAGTATCGCTTCACGATCCGTGAAGGCGTCCAGTTCCACAATGGTAACAACCTGACCCCCGAAGATGTGGAATACACCTTCGAGCGGGCGATGTGCCAGGACAGACCGGCTGGACCTGTCTGGATGTTCTACCAGCCACTGCTAGGTCCAGATGTGTGGGCTTACGAGGACACTACTTTTGCAGATATTGATGCGGCGGTGGAAGTTGACGGCAATGACGTAGTGTTTACCCTGGCTGGTGCGTACTGGGAGTTGCCGTTCCTCCAGGTTATGAGTGGCCAATGGGCCTCGATTGTCGACAAGGAATGGTGCATCGTTAAGGGCGACTGGGACGGCACTGAAGGAGACGTTACCAATTTCTTGCACCCTCAGGATGCTGGTGACACTGCCCTCTTCGACGATGCGAATGGTACCGGACCCTGGAAACTGAACCTGTGGGAGCCGGGCATTCAGGTCAAAGTGGAGAAAAACACTAACTACTGGAGGGCCGAAGCCCCGTTTGATTGGGTCATCACCCAGGACGTAACTGAATGGACTAGCCGAAAGCTGGCACTCCAGAATGGGGACGCCGACCTTGTCTATGTGCCGTCGACTTACTTTGACGAGATGGACTCGGTTACGGGCCTCAACGTCTACATAGACCTGCCTTCGCTTACCGTTGATGCATTCTTCTTTAATATGAATATCGGAGCAGACTTTTAATATGCTTATCGGAGGAGAGTGAAGCTAGGAGTGACGTTGCAGAGCTCCTGGTGAGCTTGGTGAGACAAGTCAAGAGACCCCCGCTTGCAAGCGGGGGTCTCTATCTGTTATAAAGGTGTGATTTGGAACTCAGGTCTTATATTTTTCGGCGCCTGCTTCTTCTTATCCCGGTGCTGTTCGGGGTGACCGTGCTTATCTTCGGCATTACGATGATGTTCTCCCCGGTAGAGCGTGCGTCTCTCTTTGTCACTAGCTCAAGGCAGATGTCGGATATAGCGGCTATCATCGAGACTTATGGTCTTGATCAGCCTTTCTTTGTACAGTACGGCACCTGGATTGGCCAGGTGTTCAGCGGTAATCTGGGCTGGTCAAAGGTGGTGGGGATGCCTGTTTGGGACGCTATCTGGGCTTTTCTGCCGGCTACCCTGGAACTGGCAATATTCTCCACACCGCTTATCATTTTGATGGGCATCTTCCTCGGTACTAAGGCTGCTGCCCATAAAGACAGGCCTCTTGACCATGGGACACGGGTAATGGCCATCTTCGGATGGTCGCTGCCCACCTTCTGGCTGGGGTTGATACTGTTAATGGTCTTCTACGGCTATTTCACCGGCCTCCTGCCGCCGCATCGGCTGAGTATCCAGATGGACATGGTGGTCAACTCCGCCTCGTTTATCCGTTACACTCATATCAACACTATTGACGCCATCCTCAATCTTAATGGTGCAGTCCTCCTTGACGCCTTGAGACATCTTATCTTGCCGGTCATCACCCTTTCGGTGACCCAGGTGGCCTTTATTATGAGGCTGATGCGCTCCAGCATGCTGGAGTCTCTGGGTAAAGGATATATTCTCACCGCCAGGGCCAAGGGGCTTGCTGAAAGGGTGGTGGTCAACAAGCACGCCCGCCGCAATGCCCTCATCCCGGTGATAACCGTAGCCGGTTATGTGCTTGCTGGCATGGCGAACGGTGTCGTTATTACCGAGACCATCTTCACCTATAAAGGAATCGGCTGGTGGGCCTGGCAATCTGCGGTGCGTCTGGACATAGCATCGGTCCTGGGCTTTGCGCTGTTTAATGCCGTCCTGTTTGTGCTGGTCAACCTGGTGGTTGATATCCTCTACACCCGCGTCGACCCGCGAGTGAGATTGGGAGGAACATTGCAGTGACCGACTGGAAATTTATGGCGCGGCAGCTTGTCAGGAACCCGCTTTCGCTGGCTGGAATCATAATCATCACCATCTTTGCCTTCATCGCTATCTTCGCGCCCCTTATAGCGCCACCGCCGGAGGGCCATAGGGATAACTATATGATACCCCGCGACGGTTACTCGGCGACACCACAACTTCCCAGCGAGGAGCATATCTTTGGCACAACCGAGGGACAGTACGATATTTTCTACGGGGTTATCTGGGGCACCCGCACTGCATTTCGCGTGGGCCTGGTGGTGATAGGCGTTGTGCTTGCCGTAGGGATTGTATTGGGCAGCCTGGCTGGCTACTTCGGTGGGGTTATCGATGAGGTTATCATGCGCATCACCGATATCTTCCTGGCCTTCCCGGTTCTCATTCTGGCCATGGCAATCGTGGCTGCCCTTGGGCCCAGCCTGAGGAGCGTTATGATCGCTCTTATCGCGGTGTCCTGGCCTTCCTATGCGCGGCTGATCCGCGGCGACATACTACAGGTGCGCGAGGAGGACTACATCGAGGCTTCTCGCGGCATCGGTGCCTCAAACTTCAGGGTTATAATCCGCCATGCGCTGCCCAACGCCATCTATCCCACACTTATTATGGCTTCACTGGACATAGGGGCGGTGGTCCTGGCAGCGGCAGCACTGAGCTTTCTGGGCCTGGGCGCCCCTGAAGGCTACGCCGACTGGGGGCAGCTGACTTCATTCGCTCGTAACTGGATCGTAGGGCCACCGGGTAACCCGTTGAAGTACTGGTACGTAGTGACTATTCCCGGCCTGTGCATGCTCTTCTTTGTGCTGGGCTGGAATCTTCTTGGCGATGCCTTCAGGGATATTCTTGATCCCAGGTTGGCGAGGCACTAGATGGAAGACCTTATCAGGATAAGAGACCTCTCGGTCAGATTCTACACTTATGAAGGTGTCGTCCACGCCATCGATGACCTGGACCTGGACATCAGGCAGCAAGAGACGCTCGGGATAGTGGGCGAAACCGGTTCGGGAAAGACGATGACTGCCTTGGCCATCCTTCGCCTTATCCCCTACCCGGGTAAGATAGAGTCTGGGAGCATCGTCTTCTTCGACACAGGTCTACGCCGCGAACTTGACCTGCTGAAATTGAGCGAGGATAAGCTGAGGTCAATTCGCGGCAACAAGATATCCATGGTCTTCCAGGAGCCAGGGGCTGCCTTGAATCCCGTCTATACCATCGGTGACCAAATCTCCGAAGTCTACTTGCTTCACCGGCGCCGCGAATTGGGTAAGCGGGCAAATGAACAAGTAGATAGGTTACTCAGAGATGGAGACGGCTTTGCCGCTAGCATCAAGAGGCCCTTCTGGCGCTGGCAGAGGAGGCTCTACAACAAGATAGCTCAGGAATCTAATCCCTTTGAGCCGCGTTTCTTGAGCCATGTCCCATTGTTTAGGCGGCTTCTCTGGCGACTAAAAAATGAATCCAAATTGCTGGCGGTTGATATGTTGAAAGATGTGGAAATCCCCGACGCGGCCCGTGTAGCCATTCACTACCCTCACGAACTCTCTGGGGGTATGAAACAGCGGGCGGTGATTGCCATGGCGCTGGCCTGCTCTCCGAAGCTTCTCATCGCCGATGAGCCGACTACCTCCCTTGATGTCACTATTCAAGCTCAGATGCTAGAACTGTTCCGGCGCATTAAAGTGGAGAAGGGAGCCTCTGTTCTTTTTATTACTCATAACCTGGGAGTGGCATCCGAAGTCTGTGACCGGGTGGCGGTTATGTACGCCGGAAGGGTCTGCGAAGTGGCCAGCGCTGAGGAGCTATTCCTCAACCCATCACACCCTTATACCAAGGCTCTACTGGATTCCGTGCCTATGCCGGGAAAGGAACTTCGGACTATTCCCGGGGCACTGGCTGACCCATTGAACCCGCCGTCGGGTTGTCGCTTTCATCCGCGGTGCCCGAGTGCCACGCCGGTATGCCAGCAAGAGAAAGCCAAACTTAAAGAGATTAGCAAGGACCATATGGTGGCCTGTCATCTTTTCTCGTCTAAGGTTTAATCTATGAATACATTAATGGATATCAGGAAACTGAAGAAACACTTCCCGATAGTCGGTGGTGTTCTTAGAAGACCGGTGGGAGCGGTCAAAGCGGTGGACGGTGTCAGCCTGACGATTAACCGGGGGCAGTGGCTGGGGCTGGTCGGCGAATCGGGCTGCGGCAAGACGACACTGGCCAAGACAGCTGTCCGTCTCTTGAAACCAACCGACGGCCATATCTATTTTGATGTCCCCGATAAGGTGAAGAAAGAGATAGAAGAGTTGGAGTCACTGGGCAGCAAAAATAGTAAATTGAATTCTCTTCTAAAGGAGAATGATTTGGCGACTTTTCCCGGTAGCAGGGTCCGCTTATTTCGTCGCCGTGCCCAGCTTGTCCACCAGGACCCATTTACATCCCTTGACCCGCGGATGAAGATAAGAAATATAGTTGCTGAGCCGCTGACGATACACCGAATCCTTTCCGGCCAGGCACTGGAGACAGCGGTCGAGGAACTGTTACACACGGTTGGGTTAAGCGCAGGGCAATTAAGCCGCTATCCCCATCAATTTAGTGGAGGTCAGCGCCAGCGCATCGCCATCGCTCGTGCCTTGGCTATAAAACCGGAGTTCATTGTCTTCGACGAACCGACCTCTGCCCTGGATGTCTCTGTCCAAGCACAGATCCTCAGCCTTTTGAAGGAGCTTAAAAGTGAGTTTGGTCTTACTTATCTCTACATCACACATGAACTTTTGATTGCCGAGAGTGTCTGCGATTATATCGCTGTGATGTACCTGGGTAAAATAGTGGAGATGGGAAAGCCTGAGGAAATATTTCATAAACCACTTCATCCCTATTCACAGTCCCTGGTCGCGTCAACGCCGGTCCCTGACCCTCAGAGAAGGGTAGGTCGCATTGTCCTGCCCGGTGAGGTACCCAGTCCAGCCAATCCACCGCCCGGCTGCACCTTTCACCCCAGATGTTCTCGGGCCAGCCAAGAGTGCCGTGAACTTGAGCCACTGCTCGAGCCTGTTGGCGACGACCACTACGTTGCCTGCTTTCATTCTTTGTAGACCTCTAACTCCTCTCCAGCCTTGTTTATCTACTTAATTTACCAGTGATTTTCCTCACAATGGAGCCCCGTGCTATACTTCACGGATTCAACTCTAGGATTACTAGAGAAAAGAGCAATGATTGTAAAAATGCTAGCGGTCGGTCCTTTCGCCACCAACTACTATATTGTCGGTTCATCTTCCACTAAGGAAGGGATGATTATTGACCCCGGTTCTGAAGCTGAGACTATTTTGAGAACGGTGCTGCAAACGGGATTATCCGTATCCTTAATCGTGATAACCCATGCCCATATGGACCATGTCGGTGCCCTTCGCGAGGTACAAGAAAAGACCCATGCCCAGTTTGCCGTTCATGAAGCCGAGAAAGGCTTTGTATTTTCCGCCCCAATGCGTATGCTAACATCGCTCGGCCTCACTCCTGTTAAGTCACCCCCTCGGCCGGATAGGTTACTCAAGGACGGTGACCGCATAGATGTCGGCGACTTACACTTTGAAGTCCTTTATACCCCGGGACATAGTTCTGGTGGGCTCTCTCTTTCAGGGCATGGAGTGGTCTTTAGCGGTGATACTTTATTTAATTTTGGCATTGGCAGGACCGACTTTCCCGGTTGCAGCCACGAACGTCTGATGAAGAGCATTCGTGAAAAGCTTATGGTCTTGCCTGATGAAACCATTGTCTATCCCGGCCATGGGCCTTCTACCACTATCGGCGATGAACGACGAGGAAATCCTTTCCTTCAGAATTACCCTCTCTAGAGACTTCCCTTGACAGTTCTTCGGTGTTGCTAATACCGCCTCATTTGTCAGGGATTGTGGTCGAGCAATTAAGATATGTTGCTCAAATAATTACGATAATTCGTCAGGGTCTCTTTTAAGTTATCACCGCCGAATTTGTCCAGGCAAGCATCAGCCAGGATAGTGGCTAGCATGGCTTCAGCGATTACTCCGGCGGCCGGGACAACACAAATATCGCTGCGTTCATAGTGAGCTTTGGCCTTCTCACCGCTGCGAAGGTCTATAGAAGGTAAAGGACTGGCCAAGGTAGCAATGGGTTTGACTGCCGCTCTGACTATTATGTCCTCGCCATTGCTTATGCCACCTTCGATGCCCCCGGCACGGTTAGTGACATGTCGCCAGGGAAGCCCCTTCGCTTTGCTACGGGGACCGGGTTCGATAACGTCGTGAGCTTGTGAGCCTTTAAGCCCTGCTAAAGCAAATCCTGCTCCGATTTCCACCCCTTTCACGGCATTGATGCTCATTATCGCTTGAGCAATCCTGCCATCGAGACGGCGGTCCCAGCTAGCATAGCTGCCTAGGCCGATGGGGATACCAGTAGCAACCACTTCAAAAATACCACCCAACGTGTCCCCACTAACTTTAGCCTCATCAATGGCTGCCATCATCGCCTTTTCTAGTTCGGCATGGGCACAACGGACTGGTGAGGCTTCTACTTGCTGCCAATCTATAGAGCTTGTTTCGCCTTGTTCCCAGTGATGTCGCCCAACTGCCATAGTGTGGCTATGAATAGCAACGCCCAACTCCTCTAAAAAGCTTCGGGCTATAGCTCCGACAGCTACTCTGGCGGCTGTTTCCCGGGCACTGGCTCTTTCCATAACCGGCCTGATATCATCGAGACCGTATTTAGTCACTCCGGCCAGGTCGGCATGTCCCGGGCGGGGACAGGTTACAGGCTCGACTTCTTTCTCTACCGGAGAAACGCTTAACTGTTCCTGCCAGTTTTGCCAATCCCGGTTGGTGATAAAGAATGCGATGGGGCTACCTGTGGTGAGCCCGTAGCGAACACCGGCCATAATTTCCGCCTTATCCTCTTCAATCTTCATGCGGGGACCACGCCCGTGGCCCTGCTGGCGACGCTTGAGTTCCTTATTGATATACCCCTCTTCCAGGGGAAGGTTAGCCACCATCCCTTCCACTATGGCTACTAACCCCCTTCCGTGGGATTCTCCAGCGGTAAGAAAGCGTAATTGTCCCATCAGCTTTGATATAGAAATAGAGGTTGAGGATAGTTATGGCTTAAGATTTCCAATAAAATTATATCTTGCGCGCTCAACCCCGATAACCTCACCTGAATAGCATTGGCAAATCCCAACAGCGACCATAGTGTTAGTTTAGGTGGTTGATAATACTCCACCGTTGGAGCTTCGATGCCAGCCAGTTCTGCTGCCAAATTTATGGCTGTATCCAGCCCACCCAGCTCATCAACCAGGCCCAACTCTTTGGCTTCGGTACCAGTGTAAATTTGCCCCGTAGCCAAACTTCTGACCTCTTCCCTGCTTAGCTCCCTCCCTTCAGCCACCACATCGATAAACTGCTCGTAATACTCGTCGACCATTCCCTGCATGATTTCCTCCTCCTCCGGCGTCATCTCCCTGAATCCCCGATACATGTCCTTATACTTGCCGCCCTTGAAGGTTTCTATCTGGATACCCAGCTTTTCCAAAAGCCCCTCTATGTTTATTACTTGAGAGATAACTCCAATGCTCCCCGTCATTGTCGTAGGAAGGGCAACAATCCTATCCGCCTGGGTTGAGATATAGTAACCGCCTGAAGCAGCCGTGCCCCCCATGCTTACCACAATGGGTTTTGTCTCCTTAACTCTTTCTATCTCCCACAGGATTTCCTGGCTAGGCGCTATCTCACCGCCAGGGCTCTCTATACGGAAAACAATCGCCTTGACTGCCTTATCTTTCTCCACTTTCGTTAAGTAATCTCTCACCAACTCCGGGGTAATGGTTGAGCCGGAGAACAATGAAGAGCTTTCGGTGGTAATAGTCCCACTCAGTGAGATTACAGCAATTTTACCTACCGATGGTCTGCTGGGGACAACGAGAACTAGAACCACAACCAGTATTGCCACAAGCAATACTATGCTCACGCCAATGATGATTGCCCTCTTTTTCTTCAGTGTTTTCCTCCTGTCATTATTGCCTTAGCCTTATCAAGCATTATGTCAACTGGAGCTTTCCTTCCTGTCCATAGCTTGAAGGAAGCCGCTCCTTGATATACTAACATAGGTAGGCCGCCGAGTATATTGGCCCCGGCTTTTTGTGCTAGCCTTAACAAGGGTGTTAGCCAGGGGTTATATACCACGTCATATACTAAAACTCCTTTAGGAATCACTTCGAGACTCAAAGGTGATTGTCCTTCTTGTGAGCTGTCCTTCATCCCTACTGTAGTGCAATGGACTATTAAATCGCAGTTGTCAAAAGTTCCGGCCGAGCTTAGATTCTGCCACTGAAAGGCAGTAACATCTGGCTCCAAATCCTTCGAGCTTGATGAATCTCCTTTGGTGTACCTCAGCAAATTTTCTGCTAATGCCCTGGCTCGCTCAAAGATACCATCAGTAACAGCCAGTGAGGCTACCTTCCTTTCCACTAAGGCAAAACTCACTGCCCTAGCCACTCCACCAGCACCCAGGACGACCACCCGCTTTTGTTGAGGGGTAAAGTGGCCTTCTTTGCCCAGCGCCTCGATAAAACCATAGGCGTCAGTATTAAAACCCACAAGCCTGTCATCTTTTTTGACTATGGTATTGACAGCACCGATCGAATTTGCCAGGTCATCAACTTCATCTAATAAAGGTAAAACTGTCTCTTTATAGGGCACGGTTACGTTAGCTCCAATATTTTGAGGTTTTCTTAAATTATTCACTATATCCCGAAGTTGGGCGGGGTCTGTCTCCCAGGCCTCATAGCGAATATCAAGTCGATAATAATCCAGAGCCACCTGCTGGAAATAAGGAGAGATAGAATGCTTGAGGGGATGACCGATGAGACCTATGTATCTCGACATCGCTTAAGATCCTTCGCTATTGCTCGGGGCGGTGACTATCCAGAAAACCCTGCAGGATAAATGCCGCCGCTACGGCATCTACCTCGGCTTTAACCGAAAAGCTGTGATTTTTGGCTCCTCTTTTTGCCCTGGAGCGCAGTTTACTTCCCTTGCCACCAGCCTTCGTCTTCAAGCGCTCGGCAGCTTTGGTAGAGAATCGTTCATCCCATAGTTGTACATCAAGTTGGTTGAGATTGCTTTGCTTCGCTCGCCATGACAATTTGTCAGCGAAAGCTGTTACCTTACCAGCTTGCTTTCCCAGCTCGCCGTTTAAGCGGCGAGGCAAGCCAACTACAATGCACTCTGCCTTATATTGCTCCACAAGCTTGAGAATCTCATTTATAAGGGCATCTTCGTCTTTACTGACTAGCACGGTTAAGGGGGTCGCCAAAATTCCCTGGGGGTCGCTTATGGCCACCCCGGTTCTCTTGTCTCCGATATCTAGCCCCAAGCTGCGCATATCAAACCTTTTGAATCAGTTTATGAACTAATTTCAGGGCTTCGTCAATCTTGGCGGCGTCTTTTCCGCCGGCTTGAGCCATAGCAGCCTTGCCACCACCCCCCCCATCGGTAACCTTGGCTACTTGATTAATAATATCGCCGGCATGAAACCCCTTAGCTATCAGGTCAGGAGTCACCATAGCCAAAAAGTTAGGCTTACCGTCATAAACTGTAGCCAAAACCACTATGGCGCTCTTTAGCTTGTCTCGCAATATATCGCCCATTTCCCTGAGGATAGGCATGGTCAATGCTGGCACCTTAGCAGCCAGAACTGTCACACCGCTCACCTG
>JAUWFX010000031.1 GCA_030606765.1 Dehalococcoidia bacterium | reverse complement strand
ATGGCTTTAAGGTGTACTATCATTGGATGCCTGGTTTACCAGGGTCAACACCTGAGCATGACCTGGAGCTATCGCGGCAATTGTTTGAAGACGAGCGCTTTCGACCTGACGGGCTCAAGCTTTATCCCACGCTGGTAGTTCAGGGGAGTGAGTTAGAGAGTTGGTATCGAGATAATCGCTACCGGCCTTATGGTGATGAGGAAATGATCGATTTGCTTATGGCTATTAAAGCTCTAATTCCCAAATATGTGAGGATTTCGAGGTTGATGCGGGATATTCCCAGCAAATTTATCATTGCCGGGAGCAGAGACTTAGCGCTCAGGGGGACTATTAGAAAGAGGATGGGGCAAACAGGACTTCGCTGTAGCTGCATTCGTTGTCGGGAATATGGGCATCGCCTGAGGGATGGCTGGGCAATTGGTGAGCCCCGGTTAACCAGGATGAATTATGAAACTTTGGGGGGGAGGGAGGTCTTCCTTTCCTATGAGGATGCGAATGAAACCTTGTTTGGCTTGCTGAGGTTGAGGATAAATGGGGAAAAAGCGGTAGTCAGGGAGCTACACATTTTCGGTCCTGAAGTTCCCCTGGGGGGGAGGCTGGAGCGAGCCGCTCAACATCGAGGTCTCGGTGAAAGGTTACTTCGAGAGGCAGAGAGAATCGCCAGGGAGGAATTTAAGGCTGACAAATTATCGGTGCTTAGTGGTGTCGGTGCCAGGGAGTATTATCGCTCGCTTGGTTATGGACTGGAAGGCGCTTATATGGTCAAGGAGCTTGGTTAAGCTACCTGGAAGCCTTCGGAGAGACTGTTTAGCAACCCCCCGTCCTGAGCGCAGTCAAGGGCAAGCTGGTCTGCTCTCGAGTGCCGCCCATGGTTCGATAAGCTCACCACGAGCGATTTAATAAACAATCCCTTAACTGTATTGACATCGAGTAATAGCTATAATTATAATGAAACGAAGGGACCGCAGAAGCTATTCAATCAATTGAGAAGCTTGGAACCTGGAAAAACAAAGAAAGGAGGAATAGCAGATGGATAACGAGGTAAAGCCAACCTGGAAATTAGCTTGGGGATTATGGTGGCGGATGTTTCTTATTAGCCTGGGGATAGGTGTGATAATCGGGGTAATTCTGTTAATTCTAGACTTGGTGGGCGTGGTATGCATACCCTGGGAAGCTCGCTGTGGATGGTTGCCTGGAGGGTTGTGACGATTTACTGTTGCTGGCAAGACAAGGGTGTGATGGTTGCAGAGCCGGCTTGGTTACGGCGGGCAAACCTGCTGCCGTGGTGGTCGTTGAGGTTTTGGGGTATTGACAATGAGAGCTTCTAACTATATCGTTATGTAAAAGGATAGAAAGGCGGGCAAGACATGGAAAGAACTTGGAAGCCGACAACTGCGGGCATACTCTCTATTATTGCAGGAGCCATTGCTGTGATCACCGGTATAATAGTTACTGTAGTCGGTGGCATCGGATGGTTCTTTGGGATGCCATGGTTTAGCGCTATTGCTGTTCCCATAATTGTATTAGGGATAATTGCTATAGTGGGTGGTAGCTACGCCTTGAAAAGAAGGGCTTGGGGACTGGCGCTTGCCGGGTCTATCTGTGCACTACTTGGTCCCTGGGCGATTCTCGGGATACTCGCCATTATATTTGTCAGCTTGGGGAAGGGCGAATTCGAGTAAAGTCCAAGGTTCTGCAAGTTATGAAGTGATTGTGCCTGATGAGTCAGGCAACTACAAGATATTGTTGGAAAAACTTTAAGGACAGAAAGGAGGCAAGATGCAAAAGAAGTATAGTTTTCTACCCTTTGCAGCCAAGGTTTTGAGAGTCGTGGCGTGGATAGTACTGGCGGCTGGCGTTATTGGTTCAATTGTTTACGGGATTATAACGGGTAGCGCTGAGAATGGAGCTGTAGGTGTAGTTGCAGGTGTTTTCTTTGTTTTTGGGGGAATAATTCTATCCTTCTTGACCTGGGTATTCTTGCTTGCCTCAAGGGAACTCCTTTACCTTTTTATGGACGTGGAAGAGAACACCAGAAACACGGCTGAGAGCATTACCATTACAAAGAAATCAATCTGAGATAAATTTATGCCTTAGGTGGTTATGTTAATGAAGGCAGTAATCTTTTCCTTGTTCGGCAAGCTCATTCCAAAACGGCGGCTACTGAGTCCCGGGAAGAAAACAGACGATATTTTGCAGAGGGGGCAGAAGGCAAACAAGATAGGGGAGTATTATTATATAAGATATGCGACTAGTGCTTTGAGGGTCATAGCATGGATAGTATTAATAGTTGGCGTTATTGGTTCGATTATTTGGGGAATTACCACGGGAGAAATTGAAGGTGGGTTGCTGACTGTACTAGGAATAATTGGCTCATTCCTGGCATGGCTACTACTGCTTGCGGCCAGGGAACTTTTCAAATTATTTATGGATGTCAAGGAAAATACCAGAAGCACATCTGAGCGCGCTACCATTACAAAGAAACCAGGCTGAGATAAATCTATGCCTTAGCAGGTTATGTGAATCAAGTCAGCAACCTTCTTCTTCCGTTCGGCAAGCTCATTTAGCCTGACTACGGCATCATAGGATGGCTGAACCAGTAAGCTTAGGTTTTTCTCCTGAGCCCGGCTTTTCGCCTCTTTACCATGCCATTGGCAAAAAGTCAGCACATCCCTGCGGTATTTCTTGCCTTCAACTATTATAGAGCCGTAGGTGAGCTCGTCTATTTTAGCCACGAAATTTAACGTTCCCTCTCTCTGATTTCTTCTTACTTTGTAAATCGGCTTTTTGTTTGCTGTCCTGCTTTATTGCCCGGCCATGCTTGAAACGATTTAGATTTACAAATCCTTTTGCCACGATTTTACCATTAAATAAAGCTATTCCTCAGCCTGAATGTCGCCTCCTCAACATTGCTACCCTGTGCTCTGAGGCTTTTTATAGCCTGTTCTATTTTATCATGTTTGTAGCTATCACTGAGGTCAGTTAGCCTATTGTACAAACCAGTCCGCCTGCCAACTTTGAAATTGAGCCTTTCCTCATCTGGCAAAGATAAATACTTATTTATGATATTGAGGCATTTTCCTTTGTCCTCAAGCATTTTGCCCTTGACTTCCATCAACAAGTTAAGTATATGGTCGCTCTTAAGATAGCTGGTAACTTGCAAGTTTTCGATGAAAATAGCTATTTCCTTTACTACTTCGTCTTCTGTTTGCAGCTCAAAATCTCCGTCTTGCAACCTGGCCCACAACGGCATAGTCGGAGAGACATGGAGGCTGCGCAGCCTGATATAATCAGGGTCAATTTCGTTTAACACCTTGGCTGTTTCCCGGGCATGCTCTTGAGACATTTTCTTGCCCCCAAGACCAGGCATAACATATTCACACAGAGAAATGCCTGCTTCTTTCACCTTCTTTCCACCCTCAATGTGGTTCTTAGCGGTGCATCCTTTTTCCATATAAGCCAGCAAAGGGTCGTAGCCAGTCTCCAATCCAATGTGAATCCTATCCAGCCCGGCATCCTTGAGTTCCTTTAACTCCGCTAACGGCTTTCTGGCTGCCGTATGGGACCGAGCATATGTAGTTACTCTATTCAAGCTGGGAAGGGTTTCTCTCAGGAAGGTAATCACCTGAGTTAGCTCAGGGGTGCGCATGATTAGGGTGTTAGAATCCTGAAGGAAGGCTGTCTTGCCTCTTGTCCCAAGCCAGAGGGCAACATTATGCACACATTGTCCATATTGAAGTTGATTAGAGAGCATTGCCGCTACTTCCTTCACTCTATCGCCATAGCCCATCTTCCAGGCTATTTCTTTTATACCCTCGCTGATAGCCTTAACCGCCTCAATATCTTTCATAATCTCGTTTACTGGCCTCAGCCCGAACTTACTGCCTTTGTATACAGGGCAGAACTGGCATCTATTCCAGGGGCAATTTCTGGTCGCCCTTATCAGCAAGGAATAGGCTTCACTGGGAGGTCTTATAGGACCTAGCTCAAAGGTATGGCCCAGCTTCTCTGTGACTGAGTAACTTAGCATTCTGCGTATTTTAGCGTGCTGAAGGGGAATAGACAAATGGACTTTCGCTTCCTTACCATGATAATATCATTATTTCAAATGAAGCAAATTGAATTAGTCTCTTTTGATGCTGAGGGAACAGTGGTAACACCTGATTTCAGTGAGGCTATCTGGCATGAGGCTATCCCTGCGCTTTATGCTCAGAAAAAAGGGCTTGACCTTGCTCAAGCCAAGAGGCATATCGCTGAGGAGTATAGCAGGATCGGCGACCAGAGGCTTGAGTGGTATGATATCGAATACTGGTTTAGCTATCTCGGCTTGGGTTCTTCTGAGCCAGTGATACAGAGCTGCCTGGGTAAGATAGCCTATTATCCTGAGATAACTGAGGTCCTTTCTTCCTTAGCCAATAAATATAAGTTAATTGTTGCCTCAGGCACGCCACTGGAGCTACTGCATGTCTTATTGCGCGATATCAAACCTTATTTTGTTCGAATTTTTTCTTCCGTTTCACACTATAGGCAATTAAAAAGCCCTGATTTTTACCTCGGGATATGTGAAGAGATGGGCGTCGAGCCGAGCCACGTCACCCATGTGGGTGATAATTGGCAATTTGATTTCCTCAATGCTCGACAGACTGGCATAAATGCTCTCTATCTTGACAGGTCGGGGAGAAACCATCAGGAATCTCTTAGCGATTTGACTCAATTAAAGAGCCTCCTCATACCCCCAATATAAAATATGCTCCCTTTTGGTCTGAGGATAGCCCGCCCACCATAGACATTGTAAGCCATTCTGAGTTACAATGTAATCCTTGACCAATGCCAAATCACAGCGAAGGATCCCCCGAAAGCACCTCTCTCAGTAACACATTCAACCTGTCCACGGCAGAGCTCAAGGAAATGGCTAAGAAACTGCGCCGTCACGTAATCACCATGACAGCTACAGCAGGCAGTGGGCATCCTGGCGGCTCTCTATCAGCAGCTGATATTATCACTGTCCTTTATTTTAAAGTTTTGCGCTATAACCCCAAAAATCCCCAGTGGTCAGACCGTGACCGATTTATATTGAGCAAGGGACATGCTGCCCCAATCTTATACGCTGCCCTGGCTGAAGCTGGCTACTTTCCCGTGGCAGAGCTAACAACATTGAGAAAGTTGGATAGCCGCCTCCAGGGACACACTGATAGGAAGTCCACTCCCGGGGTAGAAATGTCAGCTGGTTCTTTGGGTATGGGTCTATCCTTTGCCATTGGCGTCGCCCTGGCCACCAGGCTGGATTCCAAAACTCACCGGACCTATGTTCTTCTTAGCGATGGAGAATGTGAGGAAGGGCAAACTTGGGAGGCGGCCCTTTCAGCGGCCCACTTCAAAGTAGATAACCTAACGACCATAGTTGACTGCAATGGTATGCAGCTCAGCGGATGGACTCGCGACATCATGAACCTTGAGCCTTTTATTCAGAAATGGCAAGCCTTTGGCTGGCATACTATTGATATAGACGGACATGACCTTGACCAAATCCTGCCCGCTTGCCAAGGGGCTGAAAAGATAAAAGGCAAACCCACTGTCATCATCGCCCGCACCATCAAGGGCAAAGGGGTTAGCTTCATGGAAAACAATGTGGCATTTCACGGCAAGGCACCTACGTGGGAAGAAGCCGAAAGGGCACTAAAGGAGTTAGAGTAAGCATGGCTGAAGTATCTACTCGAGAAACCTACGGCAAAACTCTGGTAGAGCTAGGCAGACAAAATAAAGACATTGTTGTCTTAGATGCCGACGTGTCGCCCTCAACGATGACTAGTTTTTTTGCCCGGGAGTTTCCTGACCGCTTTTTTGATTGCGGTCTGGAGGAACAAAACATGGTCAGCATAGCTGCTGGCCTGGCTGCTTCGGGCAAAACTGTCTTTGCCACCACTTTCGTTGTCTTTGTCGTCTGTCGCTGTTTTGACCAGCTAAGGCTCTGCCTTTCCCAGCCGAATCTAAATGTTAAAATCGTAGCTACACATAGCGGCATCAGTGTAGGGGAGGATGGCACTTCACATCAAGCAATTGAAGATCTGGCCTTGTGTTGCGCTCTTCCTAGCTTCACCGTGGTCGTCCCCGCAGATGCCATAGAGGCTGCTGGGGCAATAAGAGCGGCGGCAAGTGACTACGGACCTTTCTACATCAGGCTAAGTCGCCCTAAGACACCGATTGTTTACCCCGAAGGCTATCACTTCACATTAGGTAAGGCAGTAACCATGAGACAAGGCAAGAATGCCACTGTTATAGCCGCGGGCATCATGGTCGCTAAGGCTCTGGAGGCGGCAGATAGCTTAGCAAAGCAAGGTATAGATTGTCGGATAATCAACATGCATACTCTCAAACCTCTGGATGAAGCAGCCATAGTCAAAGCAGCTTCAGAGACAGGCGCAATTGTCGTCGCTGAAGAGCACCTGGCTCAGGGTGGTCTAGGCAGTCGAGTTGCTCAGATAGTAGCTAAAGAGAAGCCAGTGCCTATGGAATTCGTCAACCTCGGTGACAGGTATGCTTCTTCAGGTAAAGCTGAGGAACTGCTTCAAAGATACGGATTGACCGCCAGAGACATTGAAGAGTCGGTGAAGTCAGCGGTCAAGAGAAAGTAATATTTCCAAGCCCGGCAGTAGGACTTATGTCCTTTTGAATGGTAAATCGTATTCGGGTTTTGGAAAAACTAAATTATTACTTAAAATGACCGGGAGCTTACGTATGAAAAAGCGCTTCCTAATCTTTCTCGCCTGTGGAGCTGCGCTTGTCTTGCTCATTGTGTCTGGTTTGAGTTGCATCAGCTACATCATTTACCCCGAGAGTTCTATTGCTCATTGGCTTCCGGCGATGGAGTCTGAATTCAAGTCTTACATCACGTCCGAATGCCAATCAGTTAAGGATGCTCTGCAAGATATCATCGGTGACCCCCCTTACGAATTCTCTCAAGCTGGCTTTAATGATATCCGAGACTGGGTCGCTATTAATATAGATTATATGTCTGATGAAGAGCGATGGGGTGAGGACTACTGGCAAACACCCGAGGAAACCCTGTCCTACAGCACCGGGGATTGCGAGGACTTTTCTGTTTTATTGTGCTCCCTCATTAGAGCCTATGGCATTGATGCTGAGCGGGTATATGTCGCCCTTGGTGTTGATGATGGTAGTGAGGAACCTGGACATGCTTTCCTGATAGAGAATTGGAATAACGACGGGGAGTGGCGGAGGATAGAGTCCCAAGCACCTGCCCAACTCTCTTCCTGGCATTCCTGGTTCGGGCTTCCCAACCCCGATTCTAGATTAGACAAATATGAAATTACCGCAGCCTTTAACGACCTCTATTACTATGATGATGATGATGAATCTTTTTCATGGAGCGAAGATCAAGCGAACCTTTGGACACTGACTAAGATGACAACCATTGTGGGCGATATTGTGCAGCGATTGTCACGACTCGCAGAGTATTTGCTTGGATTCCTGTTCAGTTGAGACCAACAGGAGATATCCCAAACTAATAACAGTACCTTGATTTTGAAAACCTTTCTAGCTTTCCCCTCAATGCTATCAGATTAACCACGTCTTCCTTGTTGTATTCCAGCAACAAATCCAACGCCTTTCTGTCACGGTGAATCTGATATCTCCACCAAAGTATCACCGCCTCAGCTCCACCAACACCTCGTAGCCGCCGAGGAATCCCTAATTGCCGCTCTACCGCCTTGAAGCCACCATATAAATTGTTACTCCAGCAATCATGCATCAGGTCATGGTGATGAAAATGCTCTCTCAGGTTTACCTTCAGACGGGAATTGATAAAAGGAATGTCAAAGCGGCTGCCATTATATGTATAGATTGTATCCACACAACGCAAGGTTCTGAGCAAGTTAGCCCTGGTTACATCACCCCCAACGAGTTGAACTAATCTGTTCCCACTGTCATTGGCTAAACAAACACCAATAACGGTTATTTCATCATAAAACGCGCATAAGCCTGTGGTCTCAATATCAAGATAAGCATCGAATAATAATTGCAACCTGTTGCTTTCCTTTCCGCTACACCTATTTTAGCATATAATAGCATATGTTTTGAAAAGTGGCACAGCTTTATGTTTTTATGCTATAACATAATATCATTCCAGTTTGTGAGCAGAGAAGCATTCGGCTAAATGATGATCAGAGGAGAGCGAATATGAGAGAGTGCACCGCGGAGCAAAATAAGAAAGAATGTAACTGCACCTATGAGCCATGCAGCAGGAAGGGCATTTGTTGCGAATGTATAAGATACCATTGGCAGTCAGGCGAGCTGCCAGCCTGCTTTTTCCCCGACGATGTGGAGAGGACTTATGACCGCTCTATCGAAAAATTTATCGAGACCTATCAAAAAAGAGGACAGTGGTAAATAACAGCTCAAAATGGACAAGCAGATTGCTAAATAGTTTGCTATACTTTTTCTAATATGCCAAGAATAGATAACCGAACTGACAATGAGCTTCGCCCCGTGCGCATAATTTTGGGGTACCAGAGTTTTGCCGAGGGTTCAGCTTTAATTGAATTGGGACAAACAAGAGTGCTGTGCTCCGTAAGCCTGGAAGAAAGAGTACCCTTTTTTCTTAAAGGCAGTGGCCAAGGCTGGATTACTGCGGAGTATGCTATGTTGCCCCGCTCCACAGTTACTCGTACACCGCGCAACAGAGCGGAGGGAAGAAGCCAAGAAATCCAACGCCTTATCGGCCGCAGCTTAAGAGCAGCGGCTAACTTAGCCATTCTGGATGAACGGACATTTGTAGTAGATTGTGATGTATTGCAAGCAGATGGCGGCACCAGAACAGCAGCTATCACAGGTGGATATGTCGCTCTTTATCACGCTTTCCATAACTTAAGAAAACAAGGCGTTTTGCCATTTATGCCATTAAATAAAATGATAGCGGCCACCAGTGTGGGCATTGTGAATGGCAATATGCTACTTGACCTTTGCTATGAAGAAGATTACCCAGCTGAAGTTGATTTCAATGTGGTCATGACCGACAAAAATGAGTTTGTGGAAATTCAGGGAACTGCCGAGGGCAAACCTTTCTCCAAAGAAACCGCCGATGCCTTACTTTCTTTAGCCCAGCAAGGGATAGATAAATTGTTCAAAATCCAGAAGGAAACCTTAAGAGCTTTGTCTTGAATTTGTATCCAGATTCTTCACTTTTGCTTGCCTTTTTATGGCCGGGGTTGCGTTTGCATTGATAATCGCTCTATTTTATACTTTAGTTTTACTGCAACTTATGCGAGGTTTTTAGGAAGATGACGCAACTGGAGTTAGCGCGAAAGGGCACTGTTTCACCTCAGATAAAGTACGTAGCCGAAAAGGAAGAAGTGGAGACGGATTTTATCATCCGAGGCTTGGCTGAGGGTGAAATCATAATCCCGGCCAACGTTAATCACACAAATTTAATCCCCTGCGGCATAGGCAAAGGTCTGAGGACCAAGGTCAATGCTAACATAGGCACATCCTCAGATTTTTGCGATTTGAACACGGAATTAAGGAAATTACAGACCGCCATCGCCCTTGGTGCCGATACTGCAATGGACCTTAGCACTGGAGGCGATATTTCGGCTATCAGGCGGGCTATCATGAATGCTAGCACCGTGCCGGTGGGGACGGTGCCCATTTATCAGGCGGGTATTGAAGCCATTGAGAATCGTGGAGCCATCGTAAACATGAGTGTGGACGAGATTTTCGCTGTAATTGAAGAACATGCCAAAGACGGTGTCGATTTTATGACTGTCCATTGCGGAGTGACCCAGGCATCTCTAGCCAGACTTAAAAAACAGGGTAGGACGACTGACATAGTGTCTCGAGGAGGAGCTTTTCTTATCGGCTGGATGCTCCACAATGATAAGGAAAATCCTCTATATCAATATTATGACCGCCTACTGGACTTGGCTCTTGAATACGATTTCACTTTAAGTTTGGGCGATGGCTTGCGTCCCGGATGTTTAGCTGATGCCACCGACCGGGCTCAAATCGAAGAGTTAATTATCCTTGGTGAATTAGTAGAGTGCTCCAGGGAAGCTGGCGTTCAAGCTATGATAGAAGGTCCCGGGCATCTGCCATTGAACCAAATCGCCACTAATGTTCAATTGGAAAAGAGCCTCTGCCACGGGGCGCCTTTCTACGTCCTTGGGCCTTTAGTGACTGATATAGGTGCTGGCTATGACCATATAACTGCTGCTATTGGGGGAGCAATTGCCGCTGCTGCTGGCGCAGACTTTTTGTGCTATGTTACCCCCACTGAACACCTTTCCCTTCCCAGTATAGAGGATGTTAAAGAAGGGGTAATCGCCTCTCGTATAGCTGCTCATGCTGCCGATATTGTTAAGGGCGTAAAAGGTGCCAAAGAGTGGGATGAACAAATGTCCAAAGCTCGCAAGGCTCTTGACTGGAAAACTCAAGCTAAACTGGCTCTAGACCCAGAACTTTCACAGCAGGTCCATAGTAAGATACCTGCTAGCGGAGCGACTTGCAGTATGTGTGGCAAATATTGCGCTATAGCAATAGTAGAAAGTTATCTAGGCATCTCGGTAAGTAAATGCTAACTGCGATTGCTTCGCTGAGCCCGTTCCGAGCGACGCCAGATTCTTCCCCTTCACTGCGTTTAGGGTCAGAATGACGGGAAGCGAAGGGCTCGCAGTTAATATTTTAAAATGAAGGCAGAGATAATACCCGTTGGCACAGAAATTTTACTGGGCAATATAATTGATATTGATTCTTCTTTTTTAGCCAATCAATTACCTTTGCTGGGAATCGACTTATATTTTATCTCTACGGTAGGCGATAATCAGGAAAGGTTGGTTGATACCTTAAAACAAGCTTGGAAGAGGGCAGACCTTATTATCACCACAGGTGGATTGGGACCTACTCAAGATGATATAACCCGAGAGGCCATTGGCAAGCTAGTGAATGAGGAACTGAAAGTCGATGAGAGGTTATGGCAAGAATTGCAAGATTTGTTCAGACGCTATCTGAGGGAAATACCACAAAGTAATATAAAACAGGCAACTATCATTCCTTCGGCTCAAATAATTCCCAATCGTATGGGCACAGCGCCTGGTTGGTGGGTTGAGAAAGACGACCACATAATTATAGCCCTGCCTGGGCCGCCCGATGAGATGAAATCGATGTGGCAGGAAGGCATTTTCCCCAAACTGAAGCAAAGAATAACTGGAGAGGTCATCCTATCCAGGATAATTAAGACTTTTCGGCTAGCCGAAGCTAAGGTAGATGAATTGGTAGCCCATGTTTCCAAACTATCCAACCCTACTTTAGCTACGTATATCAAGCCAGATGGTGTTTACCTGCGTATTACAGCCAAAGCAAAGGAAAAAACAGAAGCTCAACGTCTTATTTCCCAAAGCGAAGAACAAATTCGAAACGTTCTTTCTTCTTATATTTGGGGGGTGGACGATGATACCCTGGATTCTGTTATTGGGGAGTTGCTCATAGCTAAAAACTTGAGTTTAGCCACCATGGAATCTTGCACCGAGGGGCTTCTATGCAGCACCATTGCCAGTGGCCGGGAAAGCTGGACTTATTTCAAGGGGGGATTGCTAACTTGCTGCGACGAGGCTAAGATGGCTTGTGGCGTGGATACCTCCATTATTGAGAGATACGGCGAGGAAAGCACTCAGGTAGCTAAGGCAATGGCTGAGACCGCGCGCAGGAATTTGAAAACCGATATCGGCATGGGTGTTGGGGGTAACATGAACCTCGATAAAAATTCCGGCGATGCATTCATAAGCCTGAGCAGTGATAAATTTGAGCAGACCTTCACCCATATGCTCCGCGGAAATCGCTCAAGAATGAAGCAAAGGGCAGTTTATGCCGCTCTTTTTGATTTAAGAAGGATATTGCTCGAGGAGATCTAATGCACTTAATTATAGATGGTTATTCCAGCAACCAAAAAATTCTCCGGGACGAAGATTTCCTTCGGAAGTGGTTGGAAAGTTATCCTGCCAAGATAGGAATGACCAGAATTTCACCACCCCACGTGCTCAGATACATAGGACCGGTGTTAGAGGATTGGGGAATATCAGGATTTGTTTTTATAGCGGAAAGTCATATTGGCATCCATACCTTTGTTGAGCAAAATTACATTAACATAGACATTTTCTCTTGCAAGGATTTTGATACCGAGAAAGCAATAAAAGATTTCCGAGAGGGATTTCAGCTGGTTAAATTGCGGACCTGCTTGATTGATAGAGAATGGCCTAAAGCAGAACCTGCGATGGCTAACCCCCAAAGTTTTATTTACCATGAATGACCGCGACTGTAACCCTGAACCCTTCGCTTCTGAGCATGAGGGGATATTCCTGCCACAGCGGGTCTTTGCCGGATTAGCCCCACCTTATTCAAATTTACAGCAAGCCAAGACTGTAATTCTGCCTGTCCCCTACGACAGCACCAGCGAATGGCGAGGCGGATCTCGCCATGGCCCACAGGCTATTATCGACGCCTCCCAGTATTTAGAGCTTTATGATTTAGAACTGGACCGCGAGATATACAAAGTTGGTATTTCTACCATGCCCCAGGTAGAACCCCTGCTGAGCAGCCCCCAGGACATGATTGACAGAGTTTATCAGGTGATTAAAGGCTTAGTACAAAAGGAGAAATTTGTAGTGTTGCTTGGTGGAGAACATTCCCTTTCTTTAGGGGCAGTCCGAGCTTTCAAGGAAGCATTTCCCGGACTTTCTGTGTTGCAACTGGATGCCCATGCTGACCTTCGAGATGAATATCTGGGGACTAAATATAGCCAGGCTTGTGTTATGCGCCGCATCTTTGAGCTTTGCCCTATCTCCCAGGTAGGGGTGCGCAGCCTCAGCTGGGAAGAAAAACAATTCTTAACACAAAACAAAAACTGCCCTTCTTTACATTTCTTTCCTTTCTATATGTCTGATTTGGCATCGAATACGGCCTCCATAGACCAGCTAGTGAACTCACTCAGCGAAGATGTCTATATCACCATAGATGTAGATGCTCTCGACCCTTCCATTATGTCGGCAGTAGGTACCCCCGAGCCCGACGGCATGTCATGGCGGCA
>JAUWFX010000060.1 GCA_030606765.1 Dehalococcoidia bacterium | reverse complement strand
AGAGGATTTTCTGGGCCCTATGAAAAACAGCGAAACGAATTCTTGACGGGACAGCGAATGGCGCTCGTACTTTTGACTTGGTTTGGTAGAAAT
Organism: Dehalococcoidia bacterium; assembly: GCA_030606765.1. The sequence goes on along the minus strand of JAUWFX010000060.1, from coordinate 9,363 downwards.
GTGTGAATTCCCTCGCAATCATGGGCGGTTTCCCGACAACAAAATAAGAACGTGAATTAACTATGTCTGAAGACCTAAACCGAGAATATACCGCCAAAGATATCCAAATTTTAGATGAAATCAAAGCCGTACGCCTGCGACCAGGAATGTATATCGGCGGCACCGATCGACACGGGTTACACCAACTCCTCTACGAGATAGTATATAACAGCATAGACGAAGCCATGGCTGGCTACTGTGACCAAATTGACGTAACAATCCATGAAGATAATAGCGTAACTGTAACTGATAATGGACGAGGTATCCCTACAGAAACTATCCCGGGACAAGATGTCACAGCCTTGGAAGCAGTCATGACTCGCCTGCACGCCGGAGCCAAGTTTAGCAATTATGTCTATGGTGTATCCAGTGGTCTCCACGGCGTTGGTGCCTCGGTAGTAAATGCCTTATCCACCTGGCTTAAAGCTGAGGTTAAACGCCAAGGAAAAATCTACCGCCACGAATATCGCCAAGGGATTCCCCAAGGCGACATAGAAACTGCTGGCGACGCCCAGGACACAGGCACTTCAATTACCTACCTTGCTGATAAGGAAATCTTCGAGACCATTGACTATGATTTCGATTTGAGCTGCCAGCGATTAAGGGAACTAGCTTACCTGAATAAAGGGGTAGAAATAGCTATTAAAGACGAGAGAAACAATCAAGAGAAAGCGTTCTACTTCGATGGGGGGATAGCTAGCTTTATTCGCCGCCTGAATAGAAATAGAGATGTTGTTCACCCTTACCCCATTTATATCTCCACTATGGTAGATAGCACTATAATTGAAGCGGCTCTACAATATAACGATAGCTTTACAGAATCCCTTCTCTCCTTCGCCAACTGTGTCAATACCAGAGACGGGGGCAGCCACCTTACCGGCTTCCGCTCAGCATTAACCCGGGTTTTAAATGATTATGCCCGGAGTAGTAAATTTTTAAAGGATACCGACCCCAACTTAACCGGGGACGATGTGCGTGAAGGGGCAGCGGTCATCATCAGTGTAAAACTGCCCCAGCCCCAGTTTGAGGGGCAAACTAAGGCCAGGTTGGGAAATCCCGAAGTAAAAAGTCAGGTTGAATCGGCTGTAGCAAATGGCTTGTCCCTGTACCTCGAGCAACACCCCAACGAGGCAAGGGCCATTATAGAGAAGTGCCTCATCTCCGCCAAAGCCAGAGAGGCAGCGCGCAAAGCTCGTGACCTCGTTTTAAAGAAGACTGGATTCGAAACATCAACTCTGCCAGGGAAACTAGCCGATTGTTCAGAGAAAGAGCCGGCAAAATGCGAGCTTTACTTGGTTGAAGGTGACTCAGCCGGCGGCTCAGCTAAACAAGGGCGAGACCGCCGCTTTCAAGCTATTCTCCCTCTGAGAGGCAAAATACTAAATGTAGAAAAGGCTGCCCAAGATAAGATCCTAGAACATGCAGAGCTGAGAGCCATCGTCACAGCGTTAAAAGCAAGTGCTGACGAACAATTTGATAGCTCTAAACTTCGCTACCACAGAATAATCATCATGACCGATGCCGATGTTGATGGCTCACACATTCGTACTTTGCTCCTTACCTTCTTTTACCGCCATATGACAGAGTTAATTAATCAGGGCTATCTCTACATTGCCCAACCACCCCTTTACCGCATCAAATCTGGCAAACAGGAGTTCTGGCTTTACTCTGACCAGGAAAAGGAAGAAAGGCTTAAAGAACTAAGAGAAGGCAAAATAGAGATTCAGAGATACAAAGGGCTGGGGGAGATGAGCCCTGTACAACTATGGGAGACAACCATGAACCCCGCTAACAGAACCCTGCTCAAAGTACAGGTAGAGGATGCCATAGCCGCAGACCAGACTTTCCGTATGCTAATGGGTGACGAAGTTCCGCCTCGCAAAAGATTCATCCAGGCTCATGCGCAGAATGTGAGAAACCTCGATATTTAGCCGTTGGGCTTCCCGAACCCGAGGGCGCGTGGTATGGGGAGAATTCGCCAGGGAATCTCGGTAATAGCACATCCGAACTAACGCCGTGCGGTGAGTGAACTTGGTCGTTCGCTATCTCGCAGATGTCGGATATATCTTTTGTTCTGTTATATATTTTTCTACCTCAGCGGGCACCAGATAACGAATGGACAGCCTCTGAGCTATACGCTGGCGGATTCCTGAGGAGCTAATCCCGATTACAGGCATGTCAAGCTGAATAATCTGGTCCAGCAGCCTGGGTATCGATGTTTCTAAGTGCTTCAAATCTTTTGAGCCTAATCTAGGAGCGACCACTAGCCTGCATAATTGAACTAATTTCTCCGGTTCCTTCCACAAAGGTAACTCGGCTAAGGTATCCCGCCCGACGATGAAGAAAAGACTTGCTTCACTGCCTAGCTGCTTTCGTAGCATCGTCAGGGTATCCACGGTGTAAGAGAGACCGGGGCGCTCTATTTCGAGAGTGCAAAGCTTAAAATGATGGTTGTCAGCTATGGCACGGCGCACCATCTCTACTCTGTGGCCTGCCGGGGTAATATTCCGGTCTAGCTTAAGCCATGGCTGCCCAGCAGGCACGAAAAGAACCTCCCTAAATCCCAACCTTATTCTTGCTTCCTCAGCGACAACAAGGTGACCTATATGGATAGGGTCAAATGTACCACCAAGAACGCCTATATTCACTTCTCTATTTTCTCGGTTTGGGACGGAATACCGCTATTTGTGCTTGCGAAATTATTTCCTCATCCTGGCTTTCCTGGTCCACCATTTCCTTTGCTTTCCTCACCAATTCTAACACAGCCTGGCCGCTAACTGCAGAGATGTAAAAGCCAGGCACCCCAAGCCTGGCAAAGCACTGCTTCACTTCAGTCAAACGAGCTTGAACCTCAGGCAAATCTATCTTATTTACCGCCACGATTTTTGGTTTGTGTGATAAGCCTTTGTATAAGGCTATCTCTTTATCCAACGTGCTGAGGTCATCGATAACGGTCGGCGAACTGCCATCCAATAAATAAACCAGCAGCTTGGTTCTTTCCGCATGGCGCAAAAACTCATTTCCCAATCCTTTGCCAAGATGAGCACCTTCAACAAGGCCAGGAATCTCGGCAACAATGAAGTCTCTCCTATCGTCTGGCATAACCCCTAAAATTGGCTGGCGGGTGGTAAAGGGGTAATCGGCAATTTCGGGTTTGGCTTTCGATATCGCCGCTAATAAAGTGGATTTCCCCGAGTTTGGATGACCAACAATACAGATATCGGTAATGAGTTTTACCTCGAGGACAATATGCCGCTCTTCTCCTGATTTACCCTTGCTAGCTATCTCAGGAGCTTGATTTACCGCTGTAGCAAAACGAGCATTACCCAGCCCTCCCCGACCCCCCTTAGCCACCAAAACCTTGCGCCCAAGGGTACTCAAGTCTGTCAAAAGTATCTCCTTCCCCGAATCCGCTTCAGTGAAAACCATTGTGCCGACGGGCACTGAAATAGCTAAATTCGCCCCTTTATTGCCACGCTTCCGCCAACCACTTCCTCGACGGCCGTTTCCAGCTACAAATTCCTTCTGCCACCTCATTAAGCCCAAATCAACCATGTTGGGACTAGCTACAATAATCACTCTCCCACCATCCCCTCCATCTCCACCATTCGGACCACCAAAAGGAGCATACTTTTCCCTCCGAAAGCTGACACAGCCATCCCCACCACGTCCACCTCTAACCATAATCTCCCTCTTATATATCATGAGTTAATAACCTAACATAAGCTTAGTTATATTAATAGATAATTACTAATTATTATAAGCAATGTTGTTGTGAGATAAGTAAACAGTGCGGGAGGGCAGATCTCAGAGGGCAATGTGGGCGGGATAAGCAACAATTTATCCACAAATTAGTAATAGTTCTACACAGCTTGGTATGCCTCTCTATAACCCCTCTGTGATTTCTGTGAACTAATTTTCTCTTTGATTTCCGCAATTTGGTTAGAAAGGTTGGGATTAATGCTCAATTCGCTAGCTATTTTTTCGTAGCCGTGAAGGATTGTGGCATGGTTTCTGCCACCTAATTCTTTGCCGATTTCGGTTAGAGAGTAGTTGTATCCTTCGCGCATAAGATAGATGGCCACGTGTCGGCCCAATGTAGTTTTTCTATCTCTTTTCTTGTTGATTAGCTCTTCTACTGAAAGGCTGAAATGGTCCGCTACCGCCTGTAAGAGCAGCTTTATGTCTTGTTTACGGGTCGTGCTTGTTAATAACTTGTTGATTGTTTCGGCAGTGATCTTGGTTCCACTTAATTTAGCGTGGGCAGTGAGATATACCAAAGCACCTTCAAGCTGGCGGACATTCTCGCATACTTTCTCCGCTACAATGTGCAGCACCCCTTCCAGGTCTGAGGTCATCGTTGTTTCTGCTTTAGCCCGTAAGATATTCAGGCGTGTTTCAAAGTCAGGTGGTTGTATGTCAACAACAAGACCCCCTTCAAGTCGTGATTTTAGCTTGCTGCTAAGTGGGTGCATGTCCTTGGGAGCACGGTCAGTGGTGATGACAATTTGACGGTTATTGCTGTACAACTCGTTGAAGGTGTGGAAGAAACATTGTAAGGTTTGTTTCTTGTCTATCAGGAAGTGAACATCGTCAAATAGAAGGATATGGATACTTCTGAATTTGCTGCGGAACTTGTCAACTTGGTTTTCGCGCACAGCTAATACAAATTCATTGGCGAATTGTTCCGCGGTAATATAGGCCGCTTGTAGCCCATTGTTTGTCGTTAAGTGCCCGATAGCATGTAGTAAATGAGTCTTACCCTGCCCGGTGCTGCTGTGAATGAAAAGAGGGTTATAACTGCTTCCTGGATTTTCAGCTACTTCTACAGCGGCAGCATAAGCTAAACGGTTAGAATCGCTGACAACAAAGTTATCAAAGGTATACCTTGGATTTAATCTATACTGTGTAGCTTTGCTGCTTGTCCCGCCATCGGTTTGATTAGCCAAAGGGCTAGCTGATAATTGTTCGCGATTGTGGACCATGAATTGGACATCGACATCCTTCCCCATAATATCAACTAAGGTCTTCCTTACCAGAGGATAAAGGCGCTTGGATAACCATTCAGCGACAAAAATGTTAGGGACACTGACGACAAAGATACTATCCTGGCAGCTTAGACCCTGGCTATTGCCAAGCCAGGTAGTATAATTTGCCTTGCTGACCTGAATCTGAAGCTTGCCTAGGGCGCTCTTCCAAATTTCTTTCGCTGGTTCCAATCTATCCTCAATCCCAACGCTGCTCAGCCACAAAGATAGCTGAAAAGAGTAGTAAGACGCGGTTAATAATTTAAGAACTTACCAATTATAGAATATCAAGTTTTCTCAAATCTTCGCTAGGCAATGTTTGACATAATGAAAAAATTAATTGAAAATAGTTTTGCTATGAAAGTGCGCACTGTTTTTATGGGCACTCCGCAATTTGCTGTGACCATATTGGAGTCTTTGCTCCAGGGTTCCTACCCGGTGCTTGCTGTGTATACTCAGCCCGATAAGCCGGCTGGCAGGGGGCGCCCGGTTGTTTTTCCTCCGGTGAAAAAGCTGGCTCTGAAGCGACAAATACCAGTTATTCAACCAGAGACTTTTAAATCAAGCGAGGTGGTGGAGAAGCTGGCCAGCTTTCAGCCTGAGCTAATCATTGTGGCAGCCTTCGGTGCTATTCTTCCCCCAGAAGTGCTTTCCTTGCCCAAATTTGCCTGTCTTAACGTTCATCCCTCATTATTGCCACGACACCGAGGTCCGTCTCCGGTCGCTAATACCATTCTCTGCGGAGATGAACTTACTGGTGTTACCATGATGATAATGGACGCTGGACTGGATACCGGGCCGATTTTAGCTCAGGAGAAAGCGGGGATTTCCTTTATGAATACCACCGGCTCGCTTAGCTCCACGCTGGCTGATGTAGGAGCCAAGCTTTTGCTGGAGACCTTGCCCAAATGGCTTGGGGGCGAACTTAGACCACAAGCTCAAGACGAGTCTCAGGCTACTTGTAGTAAATTGATAACTAGCAAAGATGCCGAGATTGATTGGCACCTTTCCACGCTCGAGCTTTGGCGGAGGGTAAGGGCGTACAATCCCTGGCCAAGCTGCTATACTTGGTATCAGGGGAAACGACTAAAAATCCATAGAGCTATTCCTTTTGGCGACGTAGCAGATGGGGAGATAGGGGAAGTAGTCGCCTTGGCAGAGTCACCTGGAGTTGGGGTGGTAACTGGGCAGGGTATTTTAGGGCTTTGCCAGGTTCAGTTAGAAGGAAGGCGCGCGATATCGGCAAATGATTTTGTCCGTGGGAAAAGAGATTTTATGGGTTGCGTTCTGGGGCGAAGGTAGCTTCCCTTGCCAGCATTATTCTGCAAGCATTTCCACACAATCTAGGATAATAGCCAAAACAGCATCGGATGCCCGAATTATGCCACACTTGCTAAAAGCAGCATCATACACCTTGCCTCTGCCCATCACTTCCCGGCGCCATGCTGAAGAATGCCTGGCGGAGATAAAGGCGACGAAGCAATCTCAAAGGAATTATTTGAGCTTGCCAAGCACCTGTGAAATGGATGCTTAGTCGAAACCGAGCCAGGTAGTGACGTTTTTTATAGGCTCCCGCTCACTTTCCACTTTGTTCGCAGGGAAATCCCAGTCAGGGTAGCCAATAGCGATAGACATTATTATCCGCTTGGACTCCGGTATGTGGGCGTATTTTCTTAACACATCGGGATACATCGTTCCCTGGTCTTCGATGCAGGTCCCCAGGCCGAAGTGCAGCGCGGTAAGACAGATGGTCTGTATCAAAGCGCCCATGTCGAGCAGTGGCCCACTTTCGCTCAGACAGCGATCAGTGAACAGGATGATCGCCGCCGGCGTATCGAAGTAACGAAATCCGCGCTCCAGCCATTTTGCCCTTTTCTCCTTGTCCTCCCTGGGTATGTCCATAAGCTGGAAAAGCTGCTTAGCGAGGTTTACCTGGCGCTGGCGGTAAATGCTCTCCCTCGGCCAGCTTGTAACCACGTGCTCGGGGTTAAGCGGCGCTCCGGAGTGGAGCAGCTCAACGTTGCTCCGTCTTACATTTTCCAAAATCTCACCAGTGAGCACAATGAACTCCCAGGGTTGTGTGTTCATAGCGGATGGGGCATGGCTGGCCAATTCCAGTATTTGCTCCAAAACCTCTTTAGGCACAGGGTCAGGTTTGTAACCCCTGATACTCTTACGCTTTTTCACGGCTTCGATGATATCCATAAATTTGCTCCTTTCTCGTGACAGTAATATTATGGGGCAGCAGTTAGGGGTTCTGATTCGTAAATCCTTTCCTCCGCGAGCTCTGCTGGGGTGAGAGGAACGTCGGCTTCAATATCTCTGCCCTCGATTCCTTTAGCCAGAATTTCCTTATAGTATTCATGCTGGATTATTAAGTTCATGATTTCGTTGCTACCGGTCCAGATCATGATAAGTCTGGCTTCCCGGAGTGCCCGTTCCACCGGGTAGACGTGAGTATACCCAATGCCGCCGAGAATCTGCATGGCATCATTCACCACTTCCCAATGTGTCTGGGTAGCCAGTTTCTTCACCTCTGACACCAGTCTCCTTTGATAAGCCGGAGTACCTACTCCATCGTCGATGGTTTTAGCCACGGCGTATGCCAGAGCGCTGACAGCATCGAGCTTGGTGACGCAGTCGGCTATCTTGAAGCTCACTCCTTCAAAATTCCTTATGGTCTGGCCGAAGGCCTTCCGTTTGTTGGCATACCGGGCAGCCAATTCCAGAATAGCTCTGGAGCCACCCACCCCGCCACCGAGAAGCCTTTCCGGCACCATCAATTTATAGAATACCTTTGCCCCTTCGTTCTCTTTCCCCAGCAGATTCTCCTCTGGCACCGGCACATCGCGGAAGACTAATCTTCCTGTGCCTGTACCGCGACAGCCCATCAAGCCGTAGACATGCTTTACCTCCACGCCCATATCCCTCTCAACGATGAAGGCGCTGAGTGAGTCGCGGCCGGCTCCCGGGTTGGTGACGGCGAATACAAGAAAGAAATCGGCGCCTTCAGAGCCGACGACAAAGCGCTTCTGTCCGGTAAGGTAATAGTGATTTCCTTTCTTGCGAGCCACGGTGGTGGCACCGAAGAAATCAGAGCCGCCTCTTGGCTCGGTGAGTGCCTCGCCAGCCCATTGTGTGCCGGCGATTAATGGTTTGAGGTACTTCTTCTTTTGGGCCTCGGTCCCAAACACGTTTAAGCCTTCTCCAACGATGGAGGTGACTGAGACGAGACAGGCAAAAGGCACCCCGAGCTTATTGACCTCTCCCACTGCGATGAGTTCATCCACCCATTTCAGGTCTCTGCCGCCATATTTCTTGGGGAACCTGATGCCTAGCAGGTTTCTCCTGCCGGCTTCCCTGACAAATTCGTAGGGGAACTCGATTTTATCGGCGTCCATGTCCAGTATAAGCTGCCGTGGTATGCTCTTGACCAGGTCCTGAACCTCTTGTCTGAACTTTTTGCGCTCTTCGGTTAAAAATACCTCTAACATTGCATCCTCCTTTTTAGCTTTAATAGGCGGGTGTTATGATCCCGGACTAACCGACACAGTCATCGTTTAGTTTTTTCCAGAATCCTGGCCAATAGTATAGCACGTGGCAAATTATCTAAAAAAAAGGGGTAGTGTTTGACGATGGAGGTGAAAGTTATTATAATTCAGTCCGCCTTTAAGTCAAGAAAAGCTATGGGTGAGGCTTCAACAGCAGTTGTCGAGACTACCTCAGGCAAAATCGAAGGTGTTTTCAGAAAAGGTCTATACATTTTTCGTGGCATACCTTATGCGGCACCGCCAGTAGGCGAGCGCCGCTGGTTGCCGCCTGGGCCTCCCGAACCCTGGGGCGGAGTTAGGCCGGCGAAGGAGTTTGCCCCCACCGCCCCACAGGCGCCCATGGAGATCCAGTTTCTGGAACCACCGGAGAAACAGCCCCAAAGCGAAGACTGTCTTTACCTCAATATCTGGACTCCCGGACTGGATGGTGCTAAGCGCCCGGTTATGGTCTGGGTCCATGGCGGCTTCTTCACCACCGGTGCCGGCTCGTGGTTGATCTACAATGGGCGGGCTCTGTCTACACGCGGTGATGTGGTGGTAGTGACTATTAATTATCGACTGGGCGTATTGGGTTTCCTTAATCTAAATGAAGTCACAAAAGGCAAGATACCAGCTACAGGAAATGAGGGACTGCTTGACCAGGTCTTTGCGCTGGAATGGGTGCGGGATAATATCTCGCGCTTCGGCGGGGACCCGGACAATGTGACCATCTTCAGCGAGTCCGCCGGGGCCATGGGCGTGGGGGT
>JAUWFX010000096.1 GCA_030606765.1 Dehalococcoidia bacterium | reverse complement strand
AATGGCGACGCGGGTCTTTTCCCCACCCGAGAGCACCGATATCCTCTTCGTCACATCGTCACCGCTGAAGAGGAATGCCCCGGCCAGCCCACGCAGGCGCTGTTCCGGCTCGTCCGGTGCTACGCTCCGTAATTCCTCAATAATGCTGTTGTAGGGGTTGAGAGATTCTATATAATACTGGCCGAAGTATGCCGTAGTCACATTGTGACCGAGTACACGCTGCCCTCTTTCAAAGGGCAAAACACCGGCCAGCATGCGCAGAAGGGTTGTTTTCCCAGCCCCATTTATCCCTACTATGGCAACGCGATCTCCCCGCTCCAGTGTCAGGTTAAGATCCTGGTATACAACATGCTGCCCGTAAGACTTGGCAACGTGCTTGAGTTCGATTACGACGCGACCGCTCCGCGGAGGCTCTCTAAAATTGAAATGTATCTTCTTTGTTGCCCGAGGAACTGTAATCCGCTCAATCTTGCCCAGTTGCTTGACACGGCTCTGCACCTGAGAAGCCTTAGTATTTTTGGCGCGGAAGCGCTCAATGAAACGCATCTGCCGTCTGATTTCTACCTCCTGTCGCTGGGCGGCTGCCTGGCGAGTCTCGATATTCTTCTCGCGGGCACGAACGTAGCTATCATAATCTCCATGGTGGAAGATAACGCCCTCATCCTCAATAGCTATGACCTTGCTCACAACATTGTTGAGAAAGGCTCGGTCATGTGACGTGACCAGGACGGCACCGTGATAGCGTTTCAGGTAGGTTTCAAACCAGCGCTGCGTCTCCAGATCAAGATAGTTTGTAGGTTCATCGAGCAGCAGGATATCGGGATTAAGGAAAAGGAGTCTGGCCAGTTCAATACGTGTCCGCCAGCCGCCGCTGAATTCAGACAGCGGATGCCCGAAATCTGACCGGGCGAAACCCAGTCCAGAGAGGACGATCTTTGCCTCGTGTTCAGAGCTATAACCACCCTTTGCCTCATAGAGGGACTGCAACTCACCCAGCTTTCTCAGCAGGCCATTTACGGTTTCCTCGTCCCTTTCCTCTGCCAGGTCTTCCTGTACGAGCCCGATCTTATGTGCAAGGTCTCTGACCACATCGGACGAACCGGAGACATATTTCAGCAGACTCCGCTCCGATGATGGTTGGACATCCTGGCGAAGATAACCGATAGCGATGTCACGTCGCAGAGACACGCTTCCGGAATCCGGGATGATATTGCCCGTCATGATTTCGAAAAGGGTGGTCTTCCCCGTGCCATTCCGTCCGATGACCGCAATGCGATCGCTCATGCCAACGGTGAAACTAACCCCGCTGAAAAGTTCATGGTCGTTATATGACTTGGAGATGTCGGTGACATTAAGCATATAATCCTCTTACTGTTACATTAAATTGTACCAAGACTTGTCAAATGATATGAAAAACCATTTGGCTGAAATAAAAGGATTAGCATTAGGAGAAGCCAATATAAAAAGGTCCTAATCAATCGCCGTTTGTTCGTATCTACCTCTTCCAATACCAAGTGATTCAGGGGACAGGATTAGGGGTAATAATCAGCCAAATTGTCTCTTCAGGATCTGCCTCCCGGTTTCCGCTTTGATTTCCGCCTCAGTTTCCGCTCTGTTCTGCCTCGTTTCCGCTCTACGCTCTGCATGCTCCGGTCCCTACAGCAGTATGGCACGGAGCAAGGCACCTCCCAAGAAACGGAGCGGTGGAGCAAGGAGTAGGTCAACTTGATGGAGATGCTTCGCAGACAACAAAACGCTATTTCGTGCAGCCCTATTCTGCAAGTCAAAATTTGCTTTCATTAGTCAATATAAGTTATATTATACATTTTATATTGACATGTTATTTTAGGGGGCTCAGAGATGGACAAGAAGGAGAATATTAAAAGCATAATCGGGTTGATGAATAACCTGATGCTTTCGGCTAAAGCCCATGAGCCTCATCCCTGGTTGCACCTTGAGCTGACCAGGGAGCAGTTGCGCGTTATGTTTCTGCTCTCCTTCAAAGGCCAGAGCTCGCCTGGTGAGGCGGCCGCATCTTTCGGCGTACCCAAGGCCAATGTTACCAGCATCATTGATCGGCTGGTAGAAAAGGGGCTAATCAGTCGCCAAGAGAACCCAGATGACCGCCGTAGCTACATCCTTTCTCTTACTGAAGAAGGTAAAAGCCAGGTGGAGCGACTACGGGAGATAGGCGCCGCCAAGATCAAAGGAGTGCTGGAAAGAATACCGGACAATGCCCTGGTTTCTCTCCAGATGGGCCTAGAGGCACTTATAAAGGCTCTCGAAGAAGAAGGAGAAGTTAATGGATGTAATTGAAGCCAGTAATCTAGTCAAGAGGTTCGGTGAACTGGAAGCGGTCAAGGGAGTATCCTTCAGTGTCAAGGAAGGAGAGATATTCGGTTTTCTGGGCCCTAACGGTGCCGGCAAGACGACCACCATAAATATACTCTGCACCCTTTTAAAGCCTACAGATGGGCAGGCGAAGGTTAACGGTCATGATGTCGTTAAAGAGCGCAGCCAGGTGCGTCAGTCAATCGGGCTGGTCTTCCAGGAACCGACTTTGGATGATTACCTAACTGCAGAACAGAACCTCCGTTTCCATGGCTATGCTTATGGCATCCCCAAAAATGTTCTAGAGCCGCGCTTGAAAGAGCTTTTGGAGATGATGGAGTTGTGGGATAGGCGCAAAGGCAAGATTAACACCTACTCCGGTGGTATGAAGCGCCGTCTGGAAATCGCCCGGGGCCTTTTGCATCACCCAAGAGTGCTTTTCCTGGACGAACCCACTCTAGGCTTGGACCCGCAGACGCGCCGCCGCATCTGGGACTATATACATGACTTACGGAAAAGAGAGAATCTGGCCATATTTATGACCACCCACTACATGGACGAAGCGGAGAACTGTGACCGCATCGCCATTATAGACTATGGCCGGACTGTGGCTCTGGACACGCTGGAAAAACTGAAAGATGGTGTCGGTGGCGATGTCATCTCTGTTAAGACGGAGAACAACGAGGAGGCGGTGCGACTGCTGGAGGGGCAGTATAAGCTCAAGCCAGGCATCGAAAACGGCATCATCAGTTTCACCGTGCCCCGCGGCGAGGAATTCTTGCCCAAGTTTGTCTCCGGCTTCCCGCTGCGACTACTCTCCATCGGCTTGAGGCGTCCTACGCTGGAAGACGTATTCTTAAAGCTCACAGGGCGCAATATCAGGGAACAAGAGGTTGACTCAATGCAGAAGATGAAAAATATGGCTAGAATGAGGAGGCACTAAAGACAATGGCTATCGTTTTTCGTACTATCTGGGTGATAGCCTACCGCGAACTCCTGCGTTTCGTCCAGGACAGGCCACGGATGGTCTCCTCCTTTTCTATGCCGCTCATATTCCTGATAATTTTTGGTGCCGGCTTCGGTAGGCTTATCGGCCAAATGATGCCCGGCGTAGACTATGTACAGTTTATGTATCCCGGTATTATAGCCATGACAGTATTGATGACCTCTGTCATGTCCGGCATCTCCATCGTCTGGGATAGAGAATTCGGTTTCCTAAAAGAGGTGCTGGTTTCTCCCTTGAGCCGTAGCGGAGTGCTAGTCGGCAAGGCCGTCGGCGCTGCCACCATCGCCATCATCCAGGGGGCCATAATGCTGGTGCTGGCACCCATTGTTAATGTTCCCATCAACTTGGGCACGGTGCTGGCTCTTTTACCGCTCCTCTTAATACTCTCCCTCGCTCTTTCCGGGTTGGGGCTGCTAATCGGTGCCCGCATGCGCTCGCAGCAGGGATTTCAGATAGTGATGCAGTTGGTGATTTTCCCCATGATGTTTCTCTCTGGCATCTTCTTCCCTGTCTCCGGCGTAGCCACCTGGCTGGAGGTGCTCTCCAAATTGAACCCAGTGACCTATGGAATAGATGCTATACGCCAGGTCTTTCTGGGCACCGAGGTGGCCGGTGTTACCGTCTTTGGCCACACCATGGGCATCGTGGATTCGGCTATTGTGGTGTCGATGGCAGGGGTAGTATTCCTGACTGCCGCTATCTGGGCTTTCAACAAGCAGGAGTGAGTCGGAGTATCTGGAGCAATTCAGACTACCAAAACTTGGTTCTGAAGGCCGTCATTCTATTTGCTGAGCTATAGGCCACCACAAATTTTCACTAACAGGCGAATTAAGTGAGTTATACAAAATGAGTGTTTGTCCAACAATTCCAGCCTCTGTCTCTGCAAACATTCGGCTAATATACTGTTTGTCATCAGTTATGATGTGATGACGACCGGCAGATTTCTCGATAGCATAAATCAAGGAACGACGCGACCGGAGGCAGTAAATGCCAGATTTGAACCATGGCTTCAGGTATTGCAGACGTCAGTTACTAACAACGCAGGTTTGCTTAAAGAGGAGGAGGAACTTGAAAGACATTTAAACAAATCCAGTATATGTGCGATTTGTCCTTACCCTGTTACACCAGATGACGCAGTATGGATTAATATGGATCAAGGAAAGGAAATCGCTCACAGATATTGTAGTAAACCCCGACAATAGCCAGCTTTTCTTACTTATATATACTTTGTCACTGACTGTTGCTACCAAGATAGCTTAAGTCTCCCAGGCCGGTGTCTATATAGGTGACCAGATACACAGACGCTGACTTGACGCTGGGAAAATACTTCACCATAATGTAAGAGGGACTCGGGTATCTAGATCATACCACCATTTTGTCGTAGGTTCGATCAAATAGCTTTGCACTCAAGTATACTAAAATGCACGATGTTTTGCATCGACTGAGACAAGCGATTGCACAATTCATCGTTTTGTTGCCTGCGAAATATGGCGCTAGAGATTGATCTCATCCTGCATCCTGCATTTTCCATCATTCTCTCGCTCTGTTGCTCTACCGCTCTGTCGCGCTGTCGCTCTTTCGTTCTATTGCTCCACCGCTCCATTATTTCTCCGGTGCACTGCTTCCCAGAGAACAGGGAGTAGAGCGCAGAGAGCGGAGAGTAAGGAGTGTTGAATTGGATTGTATATGAGATCAATCTATCTTAATTTTGTAATTTACCTGTGTTATAATCCGATGCATCGTCAAAATAAAATGCCAGGAGGTAAAAAAATGGAAAAGCGATGTCATATCATCGCAGAAGTCACTGGTTCAAGCCCAGTACCGCCCATTTTTTGATGAAATTGTATTTGATTCCTAGATCTATAATGGGAAGTTCGAGATGAAATCGAAAAACAAGGATGAGCAACTGGGACGGATGCGCCACTCCGCATCTCATGTCATGGCTGAGGCAGTACAATATCTTTTCCCCGGGGCTAAATTTGGCATTGGCCCGACCATTGAGAATGGCTTTTATTATGACTTTGAACTGCCACGCCCGTTAACACCGGAGGACCTGCCTGTAATTGAGAATAAGATGGAGGAGATTATTAGTCAGAATGTACCGTTTGTTATGGAGGAAACGAGTAAGGATGAAGCGTGTAAGCTCTTTGCCACCCAGCCTTATAAATTGGAGCTTATCGACGAGATCCCCGACACTACTGTAACTATCTATAAACAGGGTTCTTTCACCGATTTATGTCGTGGTCCCCATCTAGCCTCTACGGGTGAGGTAAAAGCATTTAAACTTACTCACCTAGCTGGAGCATACTGGCGTGGAGATGAAAAGCGACCTATGCTACAGAGAATTTATGGTGTGGCTTTTGAGAGCCAAGAAGAGCTTGACAATTATTTATCATTGCAGGCTGAAGCTGCTAAACGCGACCATAGAAAGCTGGGCAAGGAACTCGACCTCTTCAGTATTCACGAGGAGATTGGTCCTGGCTTAGTTTGCTGGCATCCCAAAGGTGCTTTGATTCGGCAAATCATCGAGGACTTCTGGAGAGCAGAGCACATCAAGCGAGGCTATGACATCGTTTACACTCCCCACATTGCCAAGCTAGATTTGTGGAAAGCTAGTGGCCATTGGGACTTCTATAGGGATTATTTGTTCCCACCAATGGAAATTGAGGGACAGCAATATATGCTCAAGCCCATGAATTGCTTGGGCCATATTTTGATTTATAAAAGCCAATTGCGCAGTTATCGCAATTTGCCTTTGAGATATGCCGAATTGGGTACAGTATATAGGTATGAGCGAACCGGTGTATTGTATGGTCTTGCCAGGGTCAGGGGGTTTACTCAAGACGATGCCCACATTTTTTGCCGACCTGATCAGGTTGAAGAGGAGGTACTAGAAGTTCTGAACTTGGCACAATTCATGATGTCTAGCTTTGGCTTTGATGAGTATGAATTGTTATTATCAACGCGTCCTGAGAAATATGCTGGCACAGTCTCAATGTGGGAAGAGGCCACAGGAGCATTGAAACACGTTCTGGAGAAACTTGAGTTGCATTATGAGGTGGATCCTGGCGAGGGGGTTTTCTACGGGCCTAAAATCGATATTAAGCTTAGGGACGCTTTAGGGCATGTTTGGCAAGGTCCTACCATCCAGGTCGATTTCAATTTGCCACAACGCTTTAATGTCTGTTATATTGGTGAAGATGGCTTGGAGCATAATGTAGTGATGATACATCGCACAGTTTTAGGTAGCATGGAGCGTTTTTTAGCTTGCCTCACAGAGCATTATGGTGGTGTCTTCCCGGTATGGTTATCGCCGGTTCAAACCATAATAATTCCCATAGCAGATCGCCATGTTGGCTATGCACATAAGATAGGGAGCGATTTTAAAAATGAGAGTATCCGAGTTCAGGTTGACGACCGCTCTGAGAGGATGAATTTGAAAATAAGAGAAGCCCAACTGGAGAAAGTCCCATATATGCTTATAGTTGGTGATAAAGAAATGGCTTCATCCAGTGTGTCACTTCGCTTAAGGAGTGGCGAGAATCCGGGCTTGGAAACTCTGGTACAAGTTAAGAGTAGAATGAGGTCAGCTATAGAGGCCAAGTCTTGAATACTGTTCCAGGGGGTAGAAAGAGCATAGTTAAAGAATTATTAACCAATAGGAGAATCAGAGCCAGAGAAGTTCGTCTCATAGGGGAAGATGGGGAACAGCTGGGCGTGGTGCCTCTACAGAAAGCATTGCAACTTGCTTATGAGCGCGGCCTCGATTTGGTGCAGGTAGCATCAACGATGACTCCGCCAGTATGCCGACTTCTTGATTATGGTAAATATAAGTATGAGCAAACTAAAAAGGAACGCAAGGCAAAGAGGGGCCAAAGAGTTGGCTTACTCAGGGAGGTCCGTTTAAGACCCAAGATAGAAGAGCATGATTTACAGGCAAAAATTAAGACCACGAAGAAATTATTGGAGGAGGGCAATAAAGTACGGTTATTGCTAAGGTTTAGAGGACGCGAAGTTATTTATCCTGAACTAGGTTGGAATGT
>JAUWFX010000055.1 GCA_030606765.1 Dehalococcoidia bacterium | reverse complement strand
GATACCTGATTTGAGAACCTTCCAGGTAAACGCTCGATACATCATCCCTGTATCGAAGAAAACGTAGCCCAATCTTTTTGCTAGCAGTGAGCCGACACTACTCTTGCCGACTGCCACAGGGCCGTCTATAGCAATTAGCTGTGATTTCAAATTTCCCTCCATCATATCATTCTAGGCCAGGCTGTCAAGCTTTTAAGTCTGATTAATGTCGCTTTCCAATTAAGCTAAGGGGAATTAGGATTTGACGGTGACCACGCTCTACCCCAGAAAACTTGGAAAGAGCCAGTAGTGCCTCAAACATGTTTGATGAGATTATACTAGAAAATTCCTTAAATGGAGGTATCTTAGACCAGCAAATCTTAGCGGTAATTCTGTGAGCTCAAGGATTTGCCTTAGTTGCGAATTCAGTTTAAAATAACTTTCTTTATAGGGAAATTGATTCGTGAGGAGGAGTTCATATGGGCATGGGTGCTGACCGCTTGAAGGAACTGATAGACAGAGAAAGAAAGATAAAAGCCTTGGGAGGTTCGGAGCGGGTAGAAAAGCAGCACAAATCGGGGAAATTAACTGCTCGTGAAAGAGTCGACCTGCTTTTTGACCCTGGCAGCTTTCACGAGCTTGATTTGTTTGTTAAGCATCGAGCTACACTCTTTGGCATGGATAAGGTTGTCGTACCCGCAGAAGGAGTCGTTACTGGATATGGGACAGTAAATGGTCGTCCTATATGTGCTTTTTCCCAGGATTTTACCTCCATGGGAGGGACACTGGGCGAGATGCATGCAAAAAAAATATGCAAAGTGATGGATTTAGCCATGAAGTGTGGTGTTCCCATAGTAGGCTTTAGTGACTCTGGAGGGGCTCGGATTCAGGAAGGGGTTGATGCCCTTTCAGGCTATGGGCAGATATTTTTCCGGAATTCCGCAGCCTCAGGGGTTATTCCCCAACTCTCGGCAATCATGGGGCCTACTGCTGGAGGAGCAGTCTATTCACCTGCCATGACAGATTGGGTGTTCATGACAAAGGGGACAAGCTACATGCACATCACTGGTCCAGCAGTTATCAAACAGGTTACTGGAGAGGAAATCACTTCCGAAGAACTTGGCGGCGCTATGCCTCATGCCACTAAAAGTGGTGTATGCCATTTTGCCTGCGATAGCGATGGCCAGGCTATCGAACTCATAAAAAAACTTTTGAGTTACCTTCCCTCAAGTAATAGAGAGGGTCCCCCTTTGATTAAGCCTACCGATGACCCAGACCGTGTTGACCCTGCCCTTGACACCATAATCCCAGATGAGCCCAACAAGGTTTATAATATGAGGGATGTTATCCAATCCGTTGTGGATAACGGCGAAATACTTGAGCCTCATTATCATTATGCGCAGAATGCCATTATTTGCTTTGCCAGGCTTAATGGTAGAACAATGGGCGTTATCGCTAATCAATCGATGCATCTTGCTGGGTGTCTTGATGTCAATGCCTCGGATAAAATCACCCGGTTTATCAGGTTCTGTGATGCCTTCAATATCCCAATGCTTACCATTGCCGATGTCCCCGGTTACTTGCCAGGGAAAGATCAGGAGTGGCTGGGAATAATAAGACACGGAGCTAAGCTTTTGTGGGCTTACTCCGAAGCCACGGTTCCTAAAATTACTCTGGTCACTCGCAAGGACTACGGAGGTTCATATCTTGCCATGTGTAGTAAGGACCTAGGTGCTGATTTTGTTTTCGCCTGGCCCACAGCGGAAATTGCAGTGATGGGTGCTGAAGGGGCTACCCCGATTATCTTTCGCAAGGAAATAAAGGCTGCGCCGGATCCTGAAGCAAAGGAGCAAGAGAAGATTCGGGAATATCGTAACCTACTATATAATCCTTATATTGCCGCCTTGCGGGGATATGTTGACGAAGTTATTCCACCCCGTGAGAGTCGCCCCAAGATAATCAAGGCATTGGAATTTCTCTCTACTAAACGAGAGACGAGACCTCCAAAGAAGCATGGGAATATTCCTGTGTAGAGAGGTTTGACAAAGGAGCAATCGGAAAATAGAAAAGGAACAATGGCTGCTATTATGGAAGAGGAAGAAAAGGCTCTGAGGTCGGCGATACCCCAGCGAAGGCCGGTAGCGGTCTCTATCTTATGGAGTAATTCTGAGCGTGAAGAGATAATGCAAATGCTCGGGCAGCGAAGAATTGTTCCTATATGATAACATCTGGCTGATATCCCGAGCTGAAGCTCTAAGCGAGACGAAGAGTTTGGCAAAGCGTCTGAATTTCTGGCTGCGCTCAGAATGTTCAGCAGTAAAAGGCTCGTAATGACGGAAAGGAGATAATGCGTGGATGAACTAAGAAAAGGTCCCATCTTGGCCAGAGATTTAACCACTGATAAGGTGAGGGCGAGGGCGAAAGCCAAAAACCCGGTTAGAATTTGTGACACTACATTTCGTGATGCCCATCAATGCACATTGGCTACGAGGATGCGAACTGAGGATGTAGAGTGGATGGCCCCTGAAATGAATAAATGTGGCTTCTATTCTATGGAGGTCTGGGGTGGGGCAACATTTGACGTAGCCCACCGCTTTTTGGGTGAAGATCCCTGGGATAGGCCTCGCAAATTAAAGAAACTCATGCCTGATACTCCACTACAGATGCTTTTGCGAGGACAGAATTTAGTCGCTTATCGAAACCATCCTGATGATTTGGTTGATGCCTTTGTGGAACAGGCTGTTGAAGTGGGCATTGATATTTTCCGTGTTTTCGACGCTGTGAATGATGAGCGTAATCACGAACGTGCTGCTATGGCAATTAAAAAATGTGGCAAACATTATCAAGGAGCCATATGTTACTCGCTCACCCAGCCAAGAATGGGTGGACCAGTCTACAATCTGGAATACTATGTTAAAAAAGCTCTCGCCCTCCAAGACATGGGTGCTGATTCCATATGTATTAAAGACCAGGCTGGGCTTATCTCCCCTTATGATTCCTATGAGCTAATCAAGGCTCTTAAGGAAAACTTGAAAGTACCTGTTGAGTTGCATACTCACTACACTAGTGGACAGGCTTCTATGTCGGTGCTGAAGGCCATTGAGGCCGGGGTCGACATCGTCGATACTGCCTTGTCTCCCTTTGCTTTACGCTCCTCACAGCCAGCTATTGAGCCTCTGGTAGTTGCTCTATATGGCACAGACAGGGATTCAGGGCTTGACATTGAACAACTATTCCAGTGTGCTCAAATGTTGGAGCAGATCGCCCCTAAATATAGAGACTTTCTGGACACATCGGCAATGTCGGTCATCGATACTGGAGCTCTGGTGCATCAAATTCCTGGTGGCATGACCACGAACCTGGTGGCGCAGCTCAAACAAATGAATGCTCTGGACAAGCTGGCTGAGGTGCGACAGGAGACTGCCAGAGTCAGGGCAGAATTTGGCTATCCACCTTTAGTTACACCTACGAGCCAGATTGTTGGTGTCCAGGCAGTACAGAATGTCCTGATAGGGCGCTATAAGCTTGTCTCCAAGGAGGCGAGGGAATATATATCTGGGGGTTATGGCAAGCCACCAGCTCAAATTGCCCCAGACGTCCAGAAGGCTATTCTTAAAGATAAAGCGCCTATCACCTGTCGACCGGCAGACCTGCTCGAGCCAGAACTGGAAAAAGCTAAGGAAGAATCAAAAGAATTCACTAAGAATATTCAAGATGTCCTTATTTATGCTCTTTACCCTACCACTGGTGCACGCTTCTTAAATTATAAATATGGTATAGATAAGACCATCCCAGGCGATTGGAAGCCACCCCATGCTCCCAAGACTCTTGAGGAGGTGAGCAGGGAGGATGAACTTATTGCTCAAGTTAAAGCTGGCAAGCTGAAGGGAAGTTAGAGAAAAAGCAATCTCCGAAAAAGAGCAGGCGTGAGAAATTTCAATGTTTTCATCGGAGATGATAAATAGGCACACATATATTTAGCGCAAAGGGAAGAAAAATAACGATATAGGAGGAGGTAGAGATGGAGATAGACGTTGAAAGATTGAGGGAGATCGTGGGAGAGAAAAATGTCAGAGATAACATTGCTGATCTTTACGTCTATGGCTCTGACTCCTCGGTTCATGAAGCTACTCCCTCGGTTATTGTCAGACCTGAAACAGTAGAGCAAGTGCGGGAGGTCGTGCGCTATGCCAATGCCGGGTTAATACCTGTTATCGCCCGAGGTGCCGGTTCTGGCGCTTCGGGACACACTGTTCCCATAGATGGTGGCATTGTCATGGATTTGAAGCGAATGAACCGAATCCTGGCGATAAGACCCCGAGATATACTGTGCAAAGTTGAGCCGGGAGTAGTCTGGGATGATTTAAACAGGGCGCTTCAGCCCTATGGTCTTTGGTTTCCTTCGGCTCCAGAGTCGGGTAGAATTGCCACCATTGGCGGAGCTATTGCCAACAATGGCTCTGGGGTAAGGGCGATAAAGTACGGAACAATGCGGGACTATGTCTTAGGGATGAAGGTTGTTCTGGCAAATGGAGATTTAGTTACTCTTGGTGCTGATACACGCGCTCAGGCATCGGGTTACCAGCTTGATAGGCTTATGGTTGGCTCTGAAGGCACTCTGGGCATAATTGTAGAAGCGACAATTTTGCTCAGACACCTGCCTAAATTTAGAGCTATGGGAATGGCGAAGTTTAATAAACTAGAAGATGCTGGTGAGACAATATCAGATATCGTGGCATCTGAAGTAACGCCCTCGTTGCTTGAGCTTGTAGACGATATAGCCATCACTGCTCTTAACAAGACCCTTAACATGAATCTTCCCCAGGTAGAAGCAATTGTGCTATATGAGTGTGATGGACGATTAAAAGAAGCTGTGGACTACGATATGGAAACCATCAAAGAGATATGTGAGAAACATAATGCCTTTGGAATTGAAATGGGCAGCGATGCCAAGGAAATGGAACGAATCTATAGCGGGAGGAAAAAACTTTTTGCTGCGCTCTCAAGATATAGGGATGGATTTGTCTGCACATCGTTAGCTGATGACATGGCTGTCCCTAGCTCAAAGATAGCGGAATGCGCCCGCAAGATTCACGAAATCGGAGAACGCAATCACGTAGTGATGAATGCTTATGGGCATTGTGGTATAGGATTGCTACATACAAAGATATTGATGGAAGTTACCAGGAAGGAGCAGTGGGAAAATGCCAGGCGGGCAGTTGAGGAGATATATGATTATGTCCGAAGTGTGGGGGGGACAACCTCAGGAGAGCACGGCATTGCCATTTCCAAAGCGCCCTCTTGGAAAAAAGAAAAGGCAGATTCACTGCAAATGATGAAGGCGATAAAAGTGGCTCTTGACCCCAACAATATCTTAAATCCTCATAAATTGATGGATGCACCGGATGACTGGGTTACGGCAACTAAACTCAGATACCCGGTGGAGCTATAAAGAAACACGGAAATCGAATCCCCAAAGAGCCGGTGCGCATTCTTGCTTGGAAGCCTTGGGATTAGCTAGGGGAAAATGGAATTTAACAGAGTCAAGAAATGGGAAAGCGAACTAAATATATGTATAAGGTGTGGCTATTGTTATGAGCATTGCCCTCTATATAAGGTGTCCAATTGGGAAATTGATACGCCCAGGGGAAGGCTGGTGCTTGCTTATGGACTCCTTACAGGCGAGGTTGAACCCTCTTCGTATGTTGCGGAAAAGCTCTTTCAATGCTTTTACTGCAAGAATTGTAGCAAAAGCTGTTCAGCAAAAGTTTCGCCTACTGACATCTTTACCGATATCAGAGCTGACCTTATGGAATCTGGCTTCGAGGCGCAGGGCACCACAGTCAGGAACGACGAAAACCTATGTATTGCCTGTGAAAGATGTGTCGCAGTATGTAAAGCTGAAGCACTTTCTATGGATATGGAGCATATGAGAATCCTGGTCGATAAGGTTAAGTGTAAGGGTTGCGGTGTGTGTGTAGCGGAGTGTCCTGTTGGAGCAATGTCGCAAAAGGAGGGATTTGGAATATCAAGGAAAGAACTCTCTGCAAAAATTGAAAGCTCCCTCAGAAGCATGAATGGAATCCCCAAAGTAATTATATTCTGTTGTGATTGGTCAATATATCCTGGACTCCGACTGTCTCGGATGGAGCTGGCGGGGGCAGAGAATACATCGGGGATTATCGTGACTGTGTGTGCCGGCCGTATTGACCCAGGATTGATATTGGACACATTTTACCAGGGCGCGTGGGGGATGATGATTGCCTGTTGCCCGCTTGATGAATGTGAACACGATGGAAACTATAGGGCTCAAGAGAAATGTGCATTGGTTGAGAGACTGCTTGGTGTGCTTGGTGTTGAACCACAAAGGCTTAAGTTGGAACATTTTGCCACTGGTGAGACTCAAAAACTTAAGAATGCGGTAGATAGTTTTGTGAGTGAAATAGCATCCTTGGGGCCAATATGAAAACTGGGAGGCTGAATGTCATAGGGAGCAGATTATGGGGCTATAAGACAGCGAAACAAACGGAAGTCCTCAGTGTTGAGCTATCTCCGCTGATATAGGCTAAAAAAAGGAAAACAAAATAGCTATGAAAATAAGAATCCCTTACGGAAAGGAAAAGGTAGAGGTTGAAGTTGAGGAAAACAGGATTGCCGGAATAGTTGAACCAAATGTTGTTTCTGTTGGCGATGAAACAAAGACCATCCGCAAGGGAATTGAACAACCCATTAACTCCAGGAGTTTCGATGAGTTTATCGCCGATGCTAGAGATTTGCTTTTCATTGTTAATGATTACACCAGACCTACTCCTACGGCAAAAATACTAGAAGTAATTTACCCTAAAACCAGGGATAAAAATACAAGGTTTATCATTGCCACCGGAATTCACCGTGCACCAACTGAAGAGGAATTCAAATTTATCTTCGGAAATTATCACAACTTGCTAAAGGACAGAATCTATGTCCATGATGCTCGCAAAGATGAAGATATGGTATATTTGGGAATTTCCTCCACTGGTACCGAGATGTATGTAAACACAATAGGTGTAGAGGCACATAAGCTGGTAACTATTGGTTCAGTAGAACCTCATTATTTCGCTGGCTATACAGGAGGCAGGAAATCATTTCTCCCCGGCATTGCATCTTATAAGACAATAGAGCAAAATCATAAGCATGCCCTTAGTCCCCGTGCACAGACGCTGGTTTTGGAGGGCAATCCGGTTCATGAAGATATGGTTGATGCCCTCAAGACGATAGAAGGAAAGGAAATATTTTCCATCCAGACTGTTCTCGATGGCGAAAAAAGGATTTACCATTGTACCTCAGGGCATATTCATGATTCATTCCTGATGGCTATAGAGAAAGCTCACGAAGTTTACTGTGTAGATATCAAGGAAAAAACGGACATCGTCGTTGCTGTCGCCGGTTATCCCTCAGACGTGGATTTATATCAATCGCAAAAGGCGCTTGATAATGGGAAACTGGCTCTAAAGGAGGGAGGGATTCTTATACTTGTCTCTGAGTGCAGGTCCGGGATAGGAGAAGAGGCATACTTTAATCTCCTGGCCAGCAGTAAAACTCCTCAGGAAGCCCTGCAAAGAATTGAGCGAGGCTATAAACTGGGTTATCATAAAGCTGCTAAAATGGCTGAGATTGCCACCTGGGCAGGAATCTGGGGAGTAACGGGGCTTGCGGAGCAAGATATGGAACAAGCATTTATCAAACCCTGTCACGAAGTTCAGGAGGCGCTAGATAGAGCAATTGAAAAGAAGGGAGAAAAGGCAAAAATCCTGTTCTTGATGGACGCTAGCCTTACTGTGCCAAATATAATGGGGTAAAAACTTTAGCATCCAACGCAGCCAGCATCAGGAAGCCAGGATAAGCCAACAAAGAAAAATGAAGGAAATCAAAGCTGGTGACGTAACGAACACCGTAGGTTGTTTATTTGAGCATTCCTGCCATTATTTGTCCCCAGATGTGATAATTGCATTGAGGCAAGCAAAGGAAAAAGAAAAATCTTCTGTTTGCCGTGATGTGCTGGATAGAATCTTGGAAAATGCAGACATTGCCGGCGGGGAACAAATTCCTCTTTGTCAGGACACCGGTGCCGCCGTGGTCATGTTGGAGCTAGGCCAGGAAGTGCACATAACCAATGGAGACCTTTATACGGCAGTAAACGAAGGGGTGCGTCAGGGGTATGATAAAGGTTATTTGCGTAAATCCATGGTGAGCCAGCCTTGTTTTGCCAGGGTAAACACCAAAGATAACACACCAGCTATGATTCATACTGATATAGTTTCTGGAGACAGGCTGAAAATCAGTGTCTTGCCCAAGGGAGGTGGCTCAGAAAATTGTTCTCGCCTGACTGTTCTAACTCCGGCTAAGGGACGCCAGGGGGTGATAGATTTTGTCGTTAATCTTGTTGACGAGGTTGGTAGTAACCCCTGTCCACCGGTTATTATTGGTGTTGGCATCGGTGGGACGACGGACAAGACCATGTTTATAGCTAAGAAGGCGTTGTTACGCAGAGTTGGCGAACCGAGCCCTGACCCTGAGGTTGCTGATTTAGAGAGGGAAATTCTGGAAAGAGTTAACAATCTGGGCATCGGTGCTATGGGCTATGGTGGCACAGTTACCGCCTTAGCAGTTCATGTGGAAACCTTCCCTTGCCATATTGCCAGCATGCCTGTAGCAGTCAACATGCAGTGCTGGTGCTCTCGCCATGAAGAGGCAATTCTGTAAGGCAATTGAAAGAGTGATAAGAGAATGTCTGTAACTATTTCGCCCAAAAGGCTAGGCAGTGAGTTTGTAAGAAAAGTCAAAGAATTCAGTGGACAGAACTTGCAGTCATGTTACCAGTGTGGTATGTGTTCCGGAAATTGTCCCGCGGCTTCCAATATGGACCTTTCTCCTCGCCAGATTATTGAACTGGCACGATTAGGATTAGAAGAAGAAATTGCCAATTCCAAAACTGTTTGGCTTTGTGCCTCTTGTCTTGCCTGTACTGTCAATTGCCCTAGAGGATTTGACCTCTCTAAGATGATGGAGGCAATAAGGCTTCTCACCCTGAGGAAAAATGTTGACCACATACGCCCCGAGGATATTTCACCCCAGGAGCGCTGCGAACTTCCTCAAATAGCCATGGTCAGTGGCTTGAGGAAGTTTACCGGCTAAAGAAATAAAAAATGAGCTTAGCTTATTATCCCGGATGTACCTTGAAAACCAAGGCAAGGAATCTGGAGGAGCCTGCCATCGCCTCCCTGGAAGTTTTGGGAGTTAAGTTGGAGGAGATTCCCAGGTGGAACTGTTGTGGTGCAGTTTATTCTTTAGCTGATGATGATTTAATCCATCAGGTAGCACCTGTTCGCAATCTCATTCGAGTGAAGGAACAAGGGAAAACTCAGGTGGTTACTTTATGTTCTTTCTGCTTTAATACTCTAAAGAGGGCTAACCTATTGATGAAGCAAGATGCTGAAAAAAGAAATACTCTTAATAGCTTCATGGATGAGGAGATAGATTATAGTGGGGAGGTAAAGGTAGTTCATCTTTTAGAGGTATTGAGAGATGAGATAGGGTGGGAGACCCTTTCGCGGAAAGTAAAACTCCCCCTTCGTGAGTTGAAAATAGCTCCTTATTATGGATGTATGCTGCTTCGCCCCAGGGAAGTAGCTATAGATAGCGTAGAAAACCCC
This sequence comes from Dehalococcoidia bacterium, assembly GCA_030606765.1. The sequence continues at coordinate 538 of JAUWFX010000055.1, read as the reverse complement.
ATCATCTTACATGAGTTCCTTAAAGCTCTAGGGGCTACTCCGGTAGATTTCCCTGATGCTACTAGGTGTTGTGGGTCTTATCAAATAATAGGGAATCCAAGTGATATTTCTGAATACGCTTGGGATATCTTAAGCTCAGCCTCGAGCTGTGGAGCGGAAGCTTTGGTTCTTACCTGTCCTTTATGTGATTTTAATTTAGGCCAGGGACAAAAGAAATTGGTGAAAGAACATAGCGGATTTAAGGGGATGCCATTCTTTTATTTCACTCAACTTTTAGCCCTTGCCCTGGGGCTCGATCCTGAGATATGCCGATTTGAACTGAATTATGGTGAACCCGAATTATTCCTGCGGGAAAAGAGCTTGATTCCTTGGAAAGGAAATTTCTTACCCGTTGGAGGTTAAGGATGAATGCCAAAGAGAAAAACAAGAATTCAGCTGAAGTAGTAGCTGAAGAAAAAAGGGCAGCCACAGAAGCCAAGCTGATTCCCATATATATCATGGGAAAACGTTATGAAGTTCCAGAAGGGCTCACTATTAT
>JAUWFX010000059.1 GCA_030606765.1 Dehalococcoidia bacterium | reverse complement strand
ATTTGCTTTCCCTGTGTGGAAACAGAGCTTACCTCGGCCCGCGCAGCCAGAACTTTGATTTTCACTATGTAAAGAAGATTTTCCACAGGCTCGGGCAGAGGACCGAATCTATCCTTGAATTCCTGAGCTATGTCGGCTACTTCTTCGACATGCTCCACCCTGGCCAGCCTGTGATAAAGGCTTAATCGAGTATTTAGATTGGAAACATACTCTTCCGGTATGTGGGCGTCTAAGGGCAGAGATATGCTAGGCAATTCCTTCGCTTCCCCGGCAACGACACTCTTCTTGATGCCACCCTCACCTATTCCTCTCCCTTCAAGGGAGAGGGTAAGAGAGGATGCTTTTAACTCTTCCACTGCCTCAGCCAGCAACTGGCAATAAAGGTCAAAGCCCAGGGCAGCGATATGCCCGCTTTGCTTGACACCTAAAAGACTGCCCGCTCCCCGAATTTCCAGGTCCTTCATAGCGATACCAAATCCCGAACCCAGTTCAGTAGCCTCGAAGATAGTCCTGAGCCTCTTAGAAGCCTGGGGGGTCAGCTGCCTCCCCTCGTCAAAGAAGAAATAAGCATAAGCCTGGTTGATACCGCGACCTACCCTGCCCCTCAACTGATAAAGCTGAGCCAGGCCGAACCTGTCAGCCCGGTCAATAATCAGCGTATTAACATTAGGCATATCCAGACCTAATTGGATAATAGTGGTGGTCACCAGAATATCATACTTGCCAGCGATAAAATCCGTCATCACCTTTTCCAATTGCTCTTCAGGCATTCGCCCATGAGCTATAGCTATTCGAGCTTCGGGCACTAAATCCTGTAATTTGCTGGCAGCCCAAGCAATGCTTTGAACGCGGTTATGGACAAAGAAGACCTGCCCATTCCTCTCCAGTTCGCGCAATACCACCTGCCTGACCAGAGTGGCATCATAAACCCCGACATAGGTCTTGACAGACAGGCGTTCTTCAGGAGGCGTTCCCACGATGCTCATATCCCTGATTCCGGTTAAAGACATGTGAAGGGTGCGCGGGATAGGAGTAGCGCTGAGAGCCAGGGTGTCTACTTCCTTCCTTATTTGCTTGAGTTTTTCCTTCTGCACCACGCCAAACTGTTGTTCTTCATCTATTATTACCACTCCCAGGTCTTTGAATTTGATGTCTTTTTGCAACAGACGATGAGTGCCAATGCATATATCTACAGTGCCATTGGCTAAGCCTTCAAGGACTTCCTTTTCTTTTTCCAGGGGACAGAAGCGGCTCAGCATTTCTACTCTTAAGGGAAAGGTTTGCAACCTCTCGGTAAAGGTAATGAAATGCTGCTGAGCCAGCACGGTGGTGGGGACCAGAATAGCTACCTGTTTATTATTCATAACCGCCTTAAAGGCAGCACGCAATGCTATCTCGGTTTTGCCATAGCCCACGTCGCCGCAGATGAGCCGGTCCATGGGCTTGGCTTTCTCCATGTCCTCTTTAACCGTCATGATTGCCTCAATCTGGTCCGGCGTTTCCATATAAGGAAATGATGCCTCTAGCTCCTGTTGCCATAGCGAATCTTCACAGAAGGCGAAGCCCGGAGCTACCTCCCGAGTAGCATAAAGGTCAAGCAGCTCCCGAGCAATTTCCGCCACCGATTCTTTAATCCTTTTCTTTGTCCTTTGCCATTCCGGGGTTCTTAAACGGCTCAAGTGGGGTGCCTGGTCGCCAGCACCGATATAGCGGCTGACGCGGTCTATCCGTTCAGTAGGCACATAGAGCCTGTCACCAGCGGCATACTCTAAAACAAGGTATTCTCTCTCAATTCCATCGGAGGACATCCTGGCCAGACCGTGGAATCTGGCGATGCCATGGTCAACGTGGACGACATAATCGCCGGGAGCTAACTGAGAAAGAAACCATTGGTGAGGTATTGGCCTCTTCCTGCCTGCTCGCGGCTGCTTCACAAAGCCGAAGAGCTCGACATCAGTAATAAGGGTCAGCCTGTCATCCAGTAGCCAGCCTCCGTCCAGTGAGCCCTGGAGCACGGTGATGGAACCGGCCGGAGCTATCTGCTCTATCTCTGATGCCGGCGAAGTATGAATGTCTTCTTTCTGGAGAAGTTCAGCCAAGCGATTTGCCTGATGGCTGACTACGAACACGCGCTGTCTTTGTTCCACCATCTGCTTAGCTGTTTTGAGGAACCTTTCCAGTTGGCTTCCATAACTCTGAGCTTTGATGAAGGGCAAAGCCTGTCCATAGCCCCGGGCGGCATCCCATGTTGCCAGCGCCAAAAAAAGAGCACTTTTCCTTCCTCCATCCCTTTCTTTCATCTGCGACTCTAATTCTTCCCAGGTGAAGTAAGGAGAGGGAAAGTCCTCAGGCAGCTCACCTCTTTCCATCTTTGTGGCTCTTAATTCTTGAGTTTCCTCGTTTAGCCTGGTGATGGCAAGTTCAATTCCTTCAGGATCATCGAGAACAAGCAAGGCATCACCGCCAAGGTAATCAAATACGCTTCCAGCCACCACTTCAGAGTTATCAGCCATTGGTATAAACTCCTTGGCCGGGGCGACAATCAACGAGGATACGGGGCTGGTTGAGCGTTGGCTTTCCGGGTCGAAGCACCTCATGCTCTCTATCTGGTTGCCAAAGAACTCTATTCGAACTGGCAACTGGCTGCAAGGGGGAAAGACATCAATAATGCCACCCCGTTTGCTCATCTGCCCGGGCACCTCGACAACGTCCTCCGTTTCGTAGCCCATGCTTTGCCACCGGCGCAGTAGCTCCACGGGCTCAGCAGCCATGCCCGGCTTCAGAATATGGCAACCAGCTACAAAATCCCTTTGCGGGATGGTTTTACTCATGATTGCCAGGGCTGAGGTCACTATTAAGGGAGGTTTATCGCTCCCTTCATAAAGCGCTAAGGTGGCCAATGCCCTCAACCTCTCCATCATCTGATAGCTAACAGCCGATAGTTGAGAACTATCATAAGGCAGGAAGTCGAGCTCAGGGAGACGATGCAACTCGGCGGAAGGAGAACACCAGGCTCGAAGCTGCTCATGAAGCTTTCTGGCATTCTCAGGCTGACCGGTCACCACCATGAGGGGCAAATTAAGCTCTTCGTAAAGAGCGGCAATCAAATAGGGCTTGGCAGCATCAACTATGATTGCCTTATGCTCACCCCTAGCTGTGGACAGCTCCCCCACCAATTGCCTGTAGGCAGGCATTTCTTTGAGCAAAGAAAGCAAAAGAGAAAGATTTATTGGTTGTCCCTCGTTAGCCATATGACAGTAATAGTTTAGCTTTTCACAAAACATCCCCCTTAAGATAAGGGGGATAAAGGGGGTTATGAATGTTTCTCGACCTCCTCTTTAATCCTTTGCCCTACCCCCTCAATATTCTGCAACACGTCGTTATTCCAGAACCTTATCACTCGAATGTTCAATTCCTTGAGATACCTATCACGATGAGCATCATATTGTTGACCGTATACATCTGCATGTTGTCCTCCATCGACTTCAATGGCTAACCTTCGTTCAGGACAGTAAAAATCGAGGACATATGGGTCTGCACCATATTGTCGAAAGAACTTAAGACCAGCCATCCGTCTACTTCGCAATATACTCCACAGTTTTCGCTCAGCATCGGTTGCATTCTTCCTGAGGCGGCGTCGGTCTAATTTTGTACTTGGATCGTTATAAAGGTATTTTTCCATAACTCCCCTACCCCCTCTTACCTTAAGAAGGGAAAATGTAGAAATAGACTTGGGGTAACTAAGCCAATCCTATAGCTTCTTCTTGAGCGAATTCATCTTCTCTTTCATGCCCAGGGCCTTGTCTCGCCGGTCATCAATTTTAACCGTGGTTAATACTCTAACAACCCCTTCCCCAAAGGTCCCTTCGTGCATCTTCCTTACCACTGCTAGAATCCTGTCTAATTCACCCTCTATGATTGTCCCCATTGCGGTCATCTCGTACCTTATGTCCTTTTCCTGCTCCAGGACCTTGACCGCCCGTGCCACGTATTGGCTGACTGAAGGAGTCTTCGTTCCTAACGGGACAACGCTTACCTCGGCTATTGCCATTCTCTCACCTCCTTATACATCCAGATTTTTTGTGGTTGCCTGATTTATCAGGCCCTCACTATCAATATATTATGTCAACTAAACAGGGGTTCTTTCGCCTCCACTCATCGGAGAACCTCTGTGTTTAGTGCTATTTTAGCAGCAATGATAAAATAACTAGAAATAGTATGAAGGAATTAATTGAGAGCCTGGCCAGAAAGGCTGGCGATACCCTGATGAAGCATTTTCGCCAGGACTGGGCTTTGCTTAAAGAGCGAAGCACGGCTAAGGAAGCAGCCACCACATATGATAAAGAAGTGGACAGGTTAATTGTTGAAGAAATTAAGAGACACTATCCTCACCACAGCCTGCTCACTGAGGAAGGCGGTTTTCTCCAGGGCGACCCTGATTGGCTTTGGATTGTAGATTCTTTGGATGGCACAGGTGATTTTGCCAATTTCAACCCTTTCTTTGCCGTGTGTATAGCCCTGATGCACCAAAGCGAACTTCTCCTGGGGGTGATTTGTGCCCCGGCAATTGATGAGTTTTACTTTGCTGAAAAGGACAAAGGTGCTTACTTAAACGGGGTAAAGATTCAAGTATCCGATGTATCAGACCTCGGCCAGAGCTACATTTTCTACTGTGAAGGCGGAGATAGAAACCGGGGAAGAACAGGCGAGCTTCTGCATAAGGTTTACCCCCGGGTTACGGACATACGCAAGCTAGGTTCGGCTGGGCTGGAAACAGCCTGGGTTGCCGCCGGCAAAGGAGAGGCTTACTTCTCCACCAAGATAGAGCCCTGGGATGTTGCCCCCGGTGTCTTATTAGTTCAAGAAGCCGGTGGCAAGGTCAGCGATTTTCAGGGCAACCCCTGGAAGCCCCAGACAGGCGACCTTCTATTCTCCAACAAAAAGCTTCACGAGAAGATATTGAGCTTGCTTTCTTCCCAGTGATATGAAGATAGCACTATGTCAACAGAGAAAGCGATTATAAAGACACTTGAAGGAAAAGAAATTACCATAACGGAACAAACTCCCATCCCCTGTTTTCGCTGTGGCATCTGCTGCACCCGCTACCAGGCCCCCCTTACCCCCGAAGACATAGACAACATTGCCTCAGCCCTGAGAATATCACGCTCAAAGTGCATCTCCAGATATGCTCTGAAGTTGCCGATAAAGGAAGGCTACCTGCTCAAGAGAACCGAGAAAGGCTGCATTTTCCTGGCCTGGGATGCGGACGGGAAAGCCCGCTGCACCATATATCCTTCGCGTCCTAAAGCCTGTCGGGAATGGACCCCCAGCCTTTCCAAGTCCGAATGCCGCGAAGGATTATCTAACCTCAAGTCCAGAGGACAAATAATGCTGCTAAACGAACTCTTCCCGTCCCACGATGAGCAAAAAGAGCTTTACCTGTCTCTGGAGAAAGTTCCTCCTCCGTCCTAACCTCCTGTCCATTTAGGTCTGTCTTGAGCAAAGTCAAAGGGGTAGACTCCACGTGTCAATTTCCATCCTCAACAGCGCCACCGAGATTGCTTCGGCTGACTAAAGTCAGCCTCGCAATGACACGGGTGTCATTATGAACACCTTCACTTATGTCACCGCGAGCCCGTGTCTTTTGTCGTTGCGCGCCCTTATTTTTATTGTCATTGCGAGCGAAGCGTGGCAATCTCTGGGATTGGGAGGCGAGGATAAACCTCGCCACTACATCTACCCAATGCGTAGGGGCGGGGCTTGTCCCCGCCCATTTTCTTGCCCATATTGCGGTTGTGCGCTCGTCGGTGATAAAGTTGTCCAAAATCCACACTAAGATAGAACAGGTTCTGACATTGATTTAGTGAGCAAAAAGGAGGCCAAAGATGAACACGTTTGCGGGAAAAGTAGCACTGGTAACCGGCGGGAGTTCCGGCATCGGCCGTGCCACAGCAATCAAATTTGGAGACCGGGGTGCCAGGGTAGTGGTAGCGAACCGCAGGGAAAAGGAGGGGAAAGAAACGGTGGAGATGATAAAGAAAGCCGGCGGTGAAGCGATGTTTATCCAAACCGATGTGCGGATTGCCTCGCAGGTTGAAAACATGGTACAACAAACCGTAAAAAGATACGGCCGTCTGGATATCGCCTTTAACAACGCCGGAGTAGGAGGCATAATGGCCCGCCTGATACGGACGACCGAGGATACCTTTGACGAAGTGGTGGATACCAATTTCAAGGGCGTCTGGTTGTCCATGAAATATGAAATACCGGTGATGCTGGAACAGGGTGGCGGAGTCATTATAAACAATTCCTCCACCGCCGGCGTATCCACCGCGGAAAGATTGTCCGTCTACAGCGGAAGCAAACATGCCGTCGTGGCTATTTCCAATGCAGCATCGACCGAGTATGGCAAGGATAACATCCGAGTAGTCACCGTCTGCCCCGGCTGGATCAAAACCCGCATGACTGAAGAACTGCGTGCCCGAAAAGACGCCGATGCCTTCCAGTCCAGCATACCTCTGAAGAGATGGGGTGAACCTGAAGAAGTGGCGGAAATGGTAATCTGGCTGGCCTCGGACGCTGCTTCCTTCGTTACCGGCGGCGCCTTCATCATCAGCGGAGGGATGAACGTTTAGAGCCTGCCAGAACTATTCTGGCAAATGCCATCTCCGTTGATACTTTCCCAACAAGGTCAGACTGTCCAACAAACCCGAATTACTTTGCTGGATAAGAAGGATGGAGAACTCACGCATTCGCTTATTCCGCTAGTCCCAAGATTTTAGCGGCGTTGCCGCCCATTATTCCTGCGATTTCCTCGTCTGTGAACTCGATTCCTTGCTCCTTTACTGAGTCGGGAATTTCGGTAAAGGCTTTGACCCCCCTCTCTTGATTGATTAGCAACTTCAGAAAGGGGTAGTCACTGCCGAACAGCACTCTCTGCCAGGGGACCGAGTCTAACAATGTCCGTAGCGCTCTGTAGAATTCCAGAGGGCGGAGAAGCCGTCGCTGCCATAGAGATAAATCGAGGTAAACATTTGTTGCGTTGTTACAGATTGCCACTGCTTCCGAGTACCAGCATCCACCCGTATGTGCCAGGATGATAGGCAGGTCAGGAAAGTCCATGGCTACCTCCTGCACATAAATGGGCTGGCAATATTTAAAATAAAGTGGTTTCAGCACCTCCCCTGTATGGAGTAGAACAGGGACCCCATATTCCAATGCTTTTTCATAAATGGGATAACACACCTTATCGTTGGGATAGAAGCCGGCAGCCGAATGGAATTTAATCCCCTTCATACCCCATTCCTTGAGAAATCTTCCAACCATTTCGTCAGCTTTATTCCTTCTGGGGTCTATGCCGGCAAAAGCAATTAATCGCTGGGGATATTTTCCCGCCGCATCAGCATAAACCTTGTTTATCTCCTCAATGCTTAGCTTGGGTTCACCAAGATGGCGGGCCAGACCCCAATCAATCGCCAACAGCACACTTTTATCAATCCCGGCAGCATCCATATCCTTGACCATCATGTCACCTGAAATATCCAAAAACTCCGGCAATCGTCTTTGCACCTTTTCCAATGGCCTATTAATCCTCAGCGCCCCAACCTCTGCCCAGCCATCCCAAAAAGGTTTGGCAACACTATCATAATCGCAAAGGTGAGTATGAACATCAATGATCATATCGTCCTCCTCAAGGCGTCTTGTGTTTTCCTGATTATACCATCACTAACCCGGCAACCTTAATCGGAAGACTCCAGCATTCCATCGCTACCTTAACTTCCTTGGCCGGCTGTTTTCCGGTATGCATCCAGGGCTTTCATCATGGCCAGGAAATCCTGCTGTCCTGAGCCTTTCTTTCCCCCCAGCCACTGCTCCAGCGCCTCGATAATGATTTCCCGAATTGGTTTACCTTGCTCGACAGAGGCAAATTTTACCGCCTTGAGAAGTTCTTCACTTCCCAAATCCACAGTTATTCTTGTTCCTTTAGCCATGCTCACCTCCTCTATTCAATTTTATAGCATAAACTCACAAAAACATATAACCTTCCCAATATTGTGGCATAAGCACTTAACGTTCATAGTGACAAAATAAAAAGTCTACTTTTACAGTTGATTTTGGAATATGACAAGAGCTATACTCAGCATGCCGAATTTAAGAAGTCAGGGATGTGGGGTAGCGAAGTGCTGGCTGATATCTATGCGAGTATTACTCTTGAGTACGCCACACCCTCTGGAGGAGAGCCCAGTCCCTCCCCTCTCTTTAAGTTATTTAGCCAGTGTCCTGAATAGAGAGGGTATCGAGGTCAAGATTCTGGATTTCCTGGTGACCCCGTACCATCCCAGGAAGCTGAGGCGAGAACTGGAGGAGTACCGACCTCAGCTTGTAGGCGCCACCTGCGTTACTCTGAACTACCCCATTGCCAGAAGGATGCTCAAGGCATGTAAAGCTTTCGACCCCCACGTTTTCACCGTTATCGGCGGTCCTCATGTTACCTTTGCCCTAGAAGAGACACTGCTCCAGTCACCATGGATTGATGCCATAGTCATCGGTGAGGGAGAGAGAACCCTGGTCGAACTGGTCAGGGCAGTGGAAGAAGACAAAGACATCTACCATGTGCCTGGCGTTGCCTTTACAGATGGAGGCATGGTGGTGAAGACTCCTCCCCAAGCTCGCATTGAGGACCTCGACCAGCTACCCTTACCAGCACGCGAGTTGTTGCCCATGGCGAGGTACCGCGCTCTGGGCAGCCCATGTACAGTAATAACCAGCCGTGGCTGCCCTTATGGCTGTATCTTCTGCTCAGGACACCGGATGTTTGGCCCCAAAGTCCGTTTTCGCAGCCCCGGGCTTGTGGTGGATGAGATTGAGAAACTCCAGCGTGATTTCGGGCTTGCGAAAATCAATATTGTTGATGACACCTTTACCCTCAACCATCACCACACCCGAGCGGTGTGTGAGGAAATGCTCAGGCGTAGCCTGAAGATAAAATGGAGCGTTTTTGCCCGGGTGGATAGTATTAGCGAGGACATGGCTCAGCTAATGAAACGGGCCGGCTGCGAATGGGTACTATTTGGCGTCGAGTCGGCGGATGAAGAAATCCTGAAGACCATAAGGAAGGGAATCACCCTCGAAGAGGTGCGGCGCGGGGTAAAGATAGCCGCTGAGGCCGGCATCAATGTCTTCAATTCTTTCATCTTCGGACTTCCCGGGGAAAGCTGGGATACAGCTCTCAAGTCTCTGGCCTTTGGCGACGAGCTTCATCACAAATACGGCGCCAAGTATGGCTTCCATATCTTGTCCCCCCTCCCCGGCACCGAGCTGTACGAGAGAGCTAAGGGCTATGGCATCCGCATCCTCAGCCGAAACTGGGCCCGCTATAACGCCAACGAGCCCATCACTGAGACGCGCACCATGAGCAGAAAGATGATAAAAGAGGCCATGTCTATCTACGACCGGGGGATAGAAGAAGCCTGGGATGATATAAAGCGACGGTCTAAAGACGGAGATCCCCAGTGCGCAGAGATGATTGAAGAAAAGGAAAGGAACGAATTCGTGTGGACTCTGCTTCAGGGAGACGTCATAGAGAGACTTGGGGGGATGGCATCGGCCGCCGCCCTGAATCACAGTAACGCTGAGTCCGAAC
>JAUWFX010000141.1 GCA_030606765.1 Dehalococcoidia bacterium | reverse complement strand
CAAAAACTCCTGCCCTCAATTTATGAAATAAAAGACCCTGTACAACAATCCCATTACCTGAAGAAACTGGCACGTGAATTAAAAATCGAAGAGTCCGCCATAAAAGCCGCTTTGCGGGAATCAAAAGCTGGTCGGAAAAGGCCTCAACTTAGCAAGCCAACAGAACAATCTCGCCTTGCCCGCCGGTTTGTATCCAGCCCTATTGAAGAATACTGTTTGGCACTTCTCCTTCAGTACCCAGAGCTTCGTCCTTTAGCTCGAGAGCTATCACCAGAACACTTCGAATCCACGGAAAATCGGGAGGTCTTTGTCAAATGGCAACATTCCTCTGATATCTCGAACCTTGAAAGTAAACTTGACACTAGTCTACTAGAACATTTATACTATTTGGTTAATAAAATTTTCCCGCCAGCCATACAGGAAAGCGAGCGAACACGACACTTTGATTTAGCCAATTGTATTCTCCGTCTACAGGAGAAGTTATCCCGGAAATTAGAAACTGAGAAGGAGGCGACGCTTGAGATTGAGAGGGAAAAGGGTGGTATAAGCTCAGAGTTGTCCAAACTAGAGGAGCAAGGAATAAATTCCGGGCAACAACTTCATGAAGTCTTTGTTAAAAAAGGAAAAAAACCATGGATTCAATGAAAGAAGAAGACATCAACCTGGGCAGTGATGAGGTAACGGCTGAAAGCTTACTCAGCGATGAAGCCGAAGCTGAGGATGTCAGCACCTCAGCCGAGGAAGTTGAAGAAAAAGAAGAAAGTGAGGAATTCCCCGCTGAGGAAACTGAAGAAATCAAGCCTCCGCCACCACTAGTGGACTATGAGGTAATTGACGATTCAGCTCGTATGTATCTTCAGGAAATCGGCAGAGTGCCACTTCTCAATGTCCATGAAGAGAAGTTACTATGCCGGAGGATAGAGCTGGGCAGAAGCCTGGAAAGAATCGAAGACAACCATTTCAGGAAATACAAGAAATTCCCCCCACCCGTTGACATAGTTATTCACGTAATTTCTCAATTATGCAAGGCATACCCCATTGTTCAGATTATCGAAGAACATATTGATATCGATCCTTCCAGCAATGTGGCGGAGACGATCAAGAATCCTAAATTTCGCTCTGCCATCGACGCTGTTATAGACCCGTCGTTAATAGCGGCAACTACTGAAGAGATAGACAAAGAGACCACTGCAGCCGAAGGAGCCATAGTAAATCTTTCCATAAACAGTAAACTTCTGCCTGCGCAGTTGCTAGAGCTCCTGGCTAGAGATGAAACTTCATGGCAAAAACTAAAGACTCTCCTGACTGATGGCAGTTTCCTATCCCAAATCGATTCTCATGGCAGTGAGTTCAAAGCTTACTTTGAACAGGTACAGACCGAAGCGCAAGCATCAGAAAAGCACCTCACTGAGGCAAACCTACGCCTGGTGGTGAGCATAGCCAAGAAATACATTGGGCATGGCATGCCTCTCCTTGAGCTTATCCAGGAAGGAAATATTGGCCTTATCCGAGCTGTGGATAAGTTTCAGTATAGAAAAGGCTACAAGTTCAGCACCTATGCCACCTGGTGGATCAGGCAAGGTATCACTAGATCTATAGCTGACCAATCTCGTGCCATTCGCATTCCGGTACACATGGTAGAAACAATTAACAAGCTATTACGCACAATGCGGCAGTTAGTTCAAGAACTTGGACGCGAACCAAGTTACGAAGAAATTGGCAGCCGCCTAAGTATGTCAGCAGAAAGAGTGGAAGAGGTCATGGCTTTGTTTTTCCGTGAGCCAATATCGCTAGATATGCCTATTGGCGAGGATGCAGATAGCCGGTTAGGCGACCTTGTTGAAGATCATGCCAGTTTAGCGCCAACCGAAGCCACTTCACAGCAACTACTCAAAGAACAAATAGATAAAGTACTTGATGAACTTACTGAGCGCGAAAAAAGGGTTCTGCAACTTAGATTTGGCCTCAAAGATGGACATGCTCGAACTCTGGAAGAGGTGGGTAGAGAATTCAATGTAACTCGAGAAAGAATACGACAGATTGAAGGTAAGGCTCTGCGCAAGTTACGTCATCCCATCCGCAGTCGAAAGCTCAAAGGCTATCTAGACTGATTTCATCTTAAGGGAATGTCAAACATAGTACCCATCTTTTTAGGCAACTTGCCTCGCGTTAGTGACTTAGTCAACTTTTGTATCTCACGAAACTGATTAAGAAGTTGATTAACGTCTTTGGATGTGGTGCCACTTCCTCGAGCAATTCGGCTTCGCCGTCTGCCATCAACAATAGCTGGATTACGCCTTTCTTCGTAAGTCATAGACAGGATAATAGCCTCTATCTTCTTTAATTGTTTCTCACCCTCGTCATCTGGCAAATAAGGAGCGAATTTGGAGAAGCCCGGTATCATTTCTGCCAGTCGCCCTAAAGAACCCATCCTGTGAATTTGACGCATTTGATTGAGGAGATCCTCAAGGTCAAAGTCCCCGCTGCGCATTTTTCTTTCCAAGTTCTTAGCCTGTTGCTGGTCAAATGTTGTCTCAGCTCGCTCGATGAAAGTGAGCATATCTCCCATACCCAAAATGCGAGACGCTAAACGGTCGGGATAAAATACCTCGAAGGCATCCATCTTCTCACCCGTGCCCAGGTATTTTATGGGCACTCCGGTAACAAATCTAATAGAGAGAGCAGCTCCACCTCGGGCATCTCCATCCATCTTCGTCAGGATGAGTCCCGTGAGCCCGATCCGACTGTGGAATTCTTGAGCCACCCTTACGGCATCCTGTCCAATCATAGCATCTACCGTGAGTAATACTTCTGAGGGCTGTACCAGGGATTTGATATCAGCCAATTCCTTCATCATGGCCTCGTCAATATGCAGGCGCCCTTGAGTATCTACTATAACCCAGGTCAATCCCCTTTCCCTGGCTTGGTTTAGAGCACGCTGGCAAATTGTTGTTGATGCTACGTTAGCATCCTCACTATATACCGGGATATCGTGTTGCTCACCCAGTAATTTGAGTTGTTCAATAGCAGCAGGTCGGCGAGTATCAGCAGCTACCATTAAAGGGCGCTGCCCCAAATGTTTGAGCTGAACAGCTAGCTTCACCGCTGTGGTGGTCTTACCGGAGCCCTGTAATCCTACGAGCAAAGCGACCACTGGTGAGTCAGTAACCGAAGCTAAACGGCCGGGCTCTCCACCTAAGATAGCAATTAATTCTTCATTTACAATTTTGATAATCTGCTGGGCTGGTGTTAGGCTGCGCAATACTTCGGAGCCAAGAGCACGCTCTCGTACCTTGGACAAGAATTCCTTGACTACCTTAAAATTTACATCTGCTTCCAGAAGCGCCAGCCGTACCTGGCGTAAAGCATCGTCGATGTCCCCTTCACTAAGCTTGCCTTTCCTGCCAAGCTTATCAAATACAGCGGTCAACTTTTGGGTTAAGACTTCAAGCATATTGGTTCCAAAGTATTTTATTCTTAGCTGAATCCCATAGTCAACTCGTTTTGCCATGTCCAGAATTTTCATCTCAAACTAAGAATCCTATTGCACTTAACCCAGAATCAGCATACTATATAGGTTTAATGGAACAACTTTGGGCACCATGGCGAATAGAATATATACAAAGGGCCACAGAAAGCGGCTGTGTCTTATGCCAAAAACCCAAGGAAAATAACGACGAGGCAAATTTTATCCTTTATCGTGGTCAACACAATTTCATAATTCTGAACGCCTTCCCCTATAATCCAGGACATTTAATGGTCGCTCCTTATCGGCATATAGCAAATTTACAGGACTTAACGGATGAAGAAGCGAAGGAACATTTTGACATTATCAAGAAAGGCCTAGAGCTTCTAAAAGAGGTAATGGAGCCAGCTGGCTTTAATATCGGCTTAAATATGGGCAAAGTTGCCGGAGCCGGAATAGCGGATCACCTCCATACTCATATAGTCCCCAGGTGGCAAGGTGACACGAACTTTATGCCGGTGTTGTCTGATACCAAAGTCTTATCGGAAGCCTTGACTGCCACATACCGAAGGCTAAGAGCGAAGTTATAGAAATAGTTGCCAAATTCTATTGAGACCGTTCAGCGACTCTCCTTATAGCCAAGACAATTCCTTTAGCTTAGAGACTTTGTTAAAATGACGCCAACGCAGGACAGATTCGCAAACAGTAATTCAAAGATATAAAGGGATTCGTCATGCACTTCATCATTCTCCTGGGGATTGTCAGCCTGTTCGGGGATGTAACCTACGAGGGAGCTAGGAGCGTTATCGGGCCTTACCTGGCTACGCTGGGGGCGAGTGCCAGTATTGTTGGATTGATATCTGGCATCGGCGAATTTGCTGGTTATGCTCTGCGTCTTGCCTCTGGCTATCTTGCCGATCGCAC